>VGCE01000001.1:0-265000 GCA_016870155.1 Actinomycetota bacterium
ACGAGGCAAAGGAGAAGGCCGAGCGCCAGGCCTCGCAGCAGGAGGTCGTGAAGCTCGCCGACAAGCAGGCGGCAGACCTGCTCGACGAGGCCCGGCAGCGCGAGCGCGAGGTGCGCCTGGGCGCCGAGGACTACGCCGACGAGGTGCTCGGCACGCTCGAGGTCAACCTCGAGAAGTTCACCGCGGCGGTGCGCCGCGGGCGCGAGCGCCTGCAGGGCAAGTCGGAGGACCGCGCGAGCGACGGCCCGTTTGTCACCGACGATTCCGACGCGAACGACTACTAGGCCATGACGGTCGGGCACCGGGGCGTGCCGGAGGGGGTCGTCGACCTCCGCCGGCTCGATCTGGCGCCCGGCGCCGGCGCCCGGGTCGATGTTCCCGTGGCGCTCGGTGACATCACGCTGGGCGGGCAGCCGTACGCACCCGGCCCGCGCGTGGTGGATGCCCGGCTCGACGTGGGGTCGTCCGGCTCGGGCCTGGGCCTCAGGCTCAGGTTCGCCACCATGCTCACGGGGCCGTGCCAGCGCTGCCTCGCGCCGTCGTCCCTCGGTGTGGGGGTGGACGCCCGCGACTTCCAGGCCTCGGGGCGCGCCGATGCCGACGCGCCCGATGACGACCTCGACTGCGAATACCTGGCGGGCCCCATGCGCATGGAGCTCGACGTGACGGCATGGGCGCGTGACGCCGTGGCCGAGGTGCTGCCGATGTCGATCCTGTGCCGCGAGGAGTGCGCGGGCCTGTGCGCGCGCTGCGGGGCCGATCTCAACGTCGCGCAGTGCGACTGCGTGGATGACGGGGTGGACCCGCGCTGGGCCGCGCTGGACGAGCTGAAGGAGCGGCTCGCCGCGTCCGGCGACGAAGATGCATGACCCCGGCGCGCCGGTGGGCTTGCCCGGGCCGCTCGTGAGGCGCTAACCTCCCGCGTCGTCCCGGATCCGGTCCCGACCAGGAGCCACGTTGGCAGTTCCCAAGCGCAAGACTTCCCGCGCCCGCCGTGACAAGCGGCGCGCCACCCATTCGATCCAGGCGACGCGCCTGGGTCGCTGCCCGCGCTGCACGGCTCCGGTGATGCCGCACCATGTCTGCATGGTGTGCGGCCACTACAAGGGCCGTGCGGTCGTCGACACTGGCGCCTGATCTCCGTGTCTGACGTCGTCGTCGCCGTCGATGCGATGGGCGGCGACAAGGCACCGCAGGTTCCCGTGGCAGGCGCGCTCGACGCCGCCCGCGAGGGCATCGGCATCCTGCTCGTGGGCGACGAGGCGGCCATAGGCAGGGCACTCGAGCAGCATGATGACGTGCCGCCGAACGTGGAGGTCATCCATGCCGCCGACCGCATCTTCGGCACCGACGACGCCGTCAAGGCGGTGCGCGCCAGGCCGGACGCCTCGATGGTCGTGGCCTGCCGCCACGTGCATGAGGGTCGCGCTGGCGCGGTGATCTCGGCGGGGCACACCGGTGGAATGCTGGCGGCCTCCACGCTCATCCTGCGCCGCCTGCCCGGCGTGATCCGCCCGGGGCTCGCGGTGCCGATGCCGTCGATCGCCGGCCCCATCGTGATGATCGACGGCGGTGCCAACGCCGAGTGCAAGCCCGAGTACCTGGCGCAGTTCGCGGTGATGGGCCGCGTGCTCGGCCGCGACATCCTCGGCATCGACGATCCCACGGTCGGGCTGCTCAGCATCGGGGAGGAGGCCGGCAAGGGCACCGAGCTCGTGCTCGAGGCCTCCGAGCTGCTCGAGGGCACGCCGGGGTTCATCGGCAATGTCGAGGGCCGTGACATCCCCCGGGGCAAGGCGCGCATCATCATCACCGACGGCTTCACCGGCAACGTGGCTCTGAAGCTCTACGAGGGCACCGCCGCGATGATCTTCCACGAGATCCGCCGCGGGCTCACGTCGAGCGTGCGCGGCAAGGTGGCGGGCGCGCTCGGCATGCCGGTGTTCAAGGACCTGCGCAAGAACATCGACCCCGAGGAATACGGCAGCGCATACCTACTGGGGGTGCGGGGAATATCGATGATCGGGCACGGCAACACCGGCACCCGCGGCATGGCGAATGGCATCCGCCGCGCCGCGCAGGGCATCAGGGAAGACGTCACCGGCCACATCCAGGCCGGCATCGCCGCCAGCGCCTGATTCGCGCTCCGCGCCGGGGCCCCGGGCGTCCGGACGCGCTGGTACGTTCAGCATCGTTCACGGCCCAGAGTCCCGCCCCTAAAGGAGCAATGGTGGATCGAGCGCAGGCCCTCTCCGAGCTTCAGTCAATCCTCGTCGAGCAGCTTGGTGTCGACGCATCCGAGGTGGTCGAGACGGCCTCCTTCGCGGAGGACCTCAACGCGGACTCCCTTGACCTGGTCGAGATGATCATGGAGATGGAGGACAAGTTCGGGGTCAAGATCCCGGACGAGGATGCGGAGAAGATCGTCACGGTCGGTGACGCCGTCGACTACATCGTCGCCCGCTCCGGTTCCTGACGGGTCGGGGCCCCGGCCGCGTGACCTCGCGGAGCTCCTCGCGCTGCTCGATCCCGATGCCCGGCGGCTGGCGCTCAGCCACCCGTTCTGGGCGTCGGACTCCCTGCACTCGTATGAACGCCTGGAGTTCCTCGGCGACTCGGTGCTCGGCGTGATCGTCACCGAGGCGCTCATGCAGCAGCACCCCGACAGGCTCGAGGGCGACCTCACCTGGATGCGCCAGGCCGTGGTGTCGCGCGATGCGTGCGCCGTGGTAGCCGATGCCTGCGGGCTTCCGCAGGCCATGGTCGACTCCGCGCCGAGGGCCCGGCGCGCCGATGCCCTGCGCCTGGCCGACCACCGCAACGTGAAGGCCGCGCTCGCCGAGTCGGTGATCGGCGCGGGCTGGCTGCGCGCCGGCGAGCCCGCCACGCGGTCGGCGGTGCTGGGTGCCTTCGCCGAGCCCCTCGCACATGCGCACGAGCGCATCCGCGACGCCAAGACCAAGCTGCAGGAGCGACTGCAGGCCGCGGGAGAGGCGCGCGTGCGCTACGAGATCACCGGGCAGCAGGGCTCGCCCCACGACGCCACGTTCCACGCGCGCGTGCTGCGGGGCGACCGCGAGATCGGCGCCGGCTCGGGGCGGTCGAAGCAGGCCGCCGAGCGCGCGGCCGCCGAGGCCGCGCTCGAGGCGATGGGCGAGGAGGGCTGATCCTGTGCTGAGGCGGCTTCGCATCAAGGGCTTCAAGTCGTTCGCCGACCCCGTCGACCTCGAGTTCGGCCCGGGCATCAACGTGGTCGTGGGCCCCAACGGGTCGGGCAAGAGCAACATCTCCGAGGCCATCGCCTGGGCGCTCGGGGAGCAGCGCTCGGGCCAGTTGCGCGCGCCGGCGATGCAGGACGTGCTGTTCTCGGGCGGCGACGGGCGCCAGCCCGTGGGGCTGGCCGAGGTGGTGGTCACGCTCGAGGGCGGCCTCGGGGAGGGCCCGGCCGAGATGGGCGTGTCGCGCCGTCTCACGCGGGCGGGCGATTCCGGCTACCGCCTGAACGGCTCGAACGCACGGCTGATGGACGTGCTCGATGCTCTCTCCACCCGCGGCCTTGGTCCGCAGTCGCTGGCGATCATCCGACAGGGGCAGGTGGAGGCCATCTGCCAGAGCAAGCCCGTTGCGTTGCGCGGCATCCTCGATGAGGCCGCCGGCACGGGCCTGCCCAAGCGGCGTCGCCACCGGGCCGAGCTGCGCCTCAAGCACGTGGACGACCACCTGGCCCGCGCGCGCGACCTGGCGAACGAGCTGGCCTCGCGAGCGCGTTCGCTGGAGCGTCAGGCCCGCGCGGCCGAGCGTGCTGCCGAGGTGGAGCGTGAGCTCGAGCAGTCGCGCCAGGCACTAGCGCAGGCGCGGGCGCTCACCGCCGCCCGCGACCTGGCCCGCGCGCGCGACGATCGCGCGGCCCGCGCCGCCGATGTCGCCGCTGCGCGCGAGGGGCTCGATGTCGTCCGCACGGGGGCGCAGCAGGCGGCCACGGATCGCCAGCAGGTGGTGGCCGAGCGGGAGTCGGCGATGCAGTCGGCGGCGCGCATTCGCGGCGTGGCAGAGCGCCTCTCCGGTCGCGCCGAGGTGGCCGAGGGGCGCGTTGCGGCAGCCGCCGAGGAAGCCACACGTCGCAGGGAGCGCCGTCGCGAGGCGCAGGAAGCCCTCGTGGCAGCGGAATCGGCCGCGCGCGACGCCGAGCAGGCCGTGGAACGCGCCGAGCGCGACGCGCGCGCGGCCGCGGATCGCCTGGAGCAGGCTGAGGCGGCCGATCAGGCCGCCGCCGCGGCTCTCGAGGCCGCCCGCGATCACCGTCGCGTCGCCGAGCGCGACGCGCAGGAGCGCGCCGTGGCCGAGGCCCGCATCATGCGCGCCACCGAGGCGCTGTCCGATCTCGATGGGGCGGGCGGCCCCGACCTCGATCGCAGCGAGCGCCGGGCGGAGATCTCGCGTGCCCGCAGGGAGCGCGACGCGGAGGGCCGGGCCGCCGCGTCGCGTGCCGCGGAGGCCGCCAGGTCGGCCCGTGAGGGCGCGGCCAGTCGCGCTGCACGCCTGGCCGCGGAGGCCGCTGCGCTGGCACCCACCGACGAGCGACACGGCGACGCCGTGGTGCTGGGAGACGGCATCGAGGTGCATGGCGGCATGGAGCGCGCCGTGGCGGCAGCGCTTGGCGAACTGGCCGACGCCCCGCTGGTGGCATCGGTGCGCGAGGGCGCCCGCGCGCTGGAGGAAGGCGCGAGCGCCGCCGCGGTGGCGCGGCCCGCAGCGGCCACCGCCCCCGCCCCGCCGGTGTCCGGCGCGCGGCGGCTTTCGGAGATGATCACGGCCTGCCCCGATCGGGCGCGCCCGTGGCTCGACGGCCTGCTGGCCGACGCCTGGCTGGTGCCATCGCTTGACGCGCTCCCCCGGGGCCTGCGCCCGTGCGTGCTCGTCACCTCCGACGGGCTCGCGTTCCGGCCGGGGACGGGCATGCTCACAGGGGTGCGCGGACCCTGGGCGGGCCGTGCGCTGCACAAGCGGGCCATCGACGCCGCCGGGAAGGCATCGACGCGCCTCGCCGATGCCGAGCACGCTGAACGCGCGGCCGTCGCCGCCGAGCGCCGGGCCGAGGCCCGTGCCAGGGCGAGCACCCGATGCGCGCAGAGCTCGGATGGCGCGCTCGAATCGGCACGCGCCGAGGACCGTCGCCGGGCAGCTGCCCGCGCCGAGGCCATGGCGGCGCTGGACGCCGCGCGTGCGGAGATGACGCGCCTGGGGTCGGCACCCGACGACATGCCCATGGACATCGACGCCGCCGAGCAGGCCGCCCACGCCGCCCGCGAGGCGCGTGATGCCGCCCGCGCGGCTGCGCGCCTCGCGGGCGGCGGCGCCACGCAGGAGCGCGCCCGCCTCGAGGACATCATCGCGCGCCGTGCGCGCGCCCGCGCCGAGGCCGGGGCACCCGAGCCCGCGATGGCCGACCATGCCGTCGTGGTGGCCGCCGCGCGGGCCATTCAGGCCGTGGCCGTGGCGCTGGCGCCGCGCGCCGACGAGATGGATGCCAGGTCGCGCGCCCTGGCGGCCACCATCACCGAGCTCGCCACCACCGTGCACGCTGCCCAGCAGGCGCACGAGGCGGCCGACAAGGCCCTCGCGGCGGCGGGCGAGGCCGACCGGGCCGCCGAGGTGGCGCTCGCGGTGTCGGCTGAGCGCGCCCGCGAGGCGGGTGTGGCCGACGACGCCCCGGCGCCGCCCCCGCCCGACGACGGCGAAGAGCCCGCGGACGCCATCGCCGAGCGCGTGGAGGCGCTGTCGGTGCGACGCGAGGGCATGGGTGCGGTGAATCCCCTTGCGGCCGAGGAGCGCGCCGAGCTGGCCGATCGCGAAGCCGAGACCACCGATCAGATCAGCGACCTCGAGCAGGCCGCGGAGGCCCTTCGCGCGCAGATGGCCGAGCTCGACGCCCAGGTCGCCGATGGCTTCGCCGACGTGCTGCGCACCGTGGACGAGCGCTTCCAGGAGGTGGTGGGGCTGCTGTTCCCGGGGGGTACGGGGCGCCTTCGCGTGGTGGACGACGAGGGCGAGGAGGGCGTGCAGGTGGAGGTCGTGCCCGCGGGCAAGCGTGTGCGCTCGCTCGCGCTGTTCTCGGGAGGCGAGAAGTCACTCATCGCCCTCGCCTTCTGCCTTGCCGTCGCCATGGCGCGCCCCACGCCCTTCTACCTGCTCGACGAGGTGGAGGCCGCGCTCGACGACGCCAACCTGCGTCGGTTCCTCGGGGTGCTGCGGCGCCTCGCCGGCGAGCGCCAGTTCATCCTCATCACCCACCAGCAGCCCACCGTGGAGGTGGCCGACACGCTCTTCGGCGTCACCATGGGCCGCTCGGGCGTGTCGCAGGTGGTGGCGCGCTCCCTCGACCGCGATGCCGAGGGCCCGGCGCGACCGTGGGTGCGCCGGCAGCTGGCCGAGGTGCGACCGCCCGAGGCGCCGCCCTCCGCGCAGGCCGGATGACCGACGGGGCGCCGGACGGGGGCCTCGGCGCGTTCGCCGAGCTGTTCGGGCTGGCCGCGCCGGAGGCCGAGGACGACCACCCCGGCCCCGCGCGACGTGGCCTTTTCCGCCGCCTGCGCGAGGGCATCACATCGAGCCAGTCGCAGGCCATCTCGCCGCAGCTCGCGGGTATCTACCGGTCGAAGATGGTCACCGACGAACTCTGGCAGGACCTGGAGGAGGCGCTGATCATGGCCGACTGCGGCATGGCGGCCACCAACGAGATCGTGGATGCCCTGCGCGAGCAGGGCGTCGAGGGGCGCATCACCTCCGGTGAGTCGCTGGGCAGCGCCCTCACCGCCGAGATCACCGGGCGGCTGGCATCGGAGCCCGCGCGCATCGCCCTCGGCGACGCGCCCACCGTCATCCTGGTGGTCGGCGTCAATGGCAGCGGCAAGACCACCACGATCGGCAAGCTCGCCAACCGGCTCACCGAGCTCGGGCAGAAGGTGGTGATCGGCGCGGCCGACACCTTCCGCGCGGCGGCCGTGGAGCAGCTCTCGGTGTGGGCCGATCGTGCCGGGGTGGACATCGTCAAGCAGGGGCAGGGGGCCGACCCCGGTGCCGTGGCGTTCGACGCCGTCGCCGCCGGCCGGGCCCGCGGGGCCGACGTGGTGATCATCGACACGGCGGGCCGCCTTCAGACCCAGCACAACCTCATGGAGGAGCTGCGTAAGGTGCACGGGGTCACGGGCAAGGCGATGGACGGCGCCCCGCACCACGTGCTGCTGGTCATCGATTCCACCACGGGCCAGAACGGCCTCTCGCAGGCCCAGCTGTTCTCGGAGTCGGTGCCGGTGACCGGCCTGGTGCTCACGAAGTTCGACGGCGTGGCGCGCGGCGGCATCGTGCTGGCCATCGGGCGCGAGCTGGGGATCCCGGTGGTGCTGATGGGCGTGGGGGAGGGCATCGACGACCTGCAGCCCTTCGACGCACAGGCCTTCGCCGAGGCCATCTTCTCGCCCGGCTCGGTCGGGGACGCCTAGCGCGATAACCTCCGCGGCCGTGTTCGACGCACTCACCGACAAGCTGCAGGGGGTCTTCTCGGGCCTGAAGGGCCGGGGCAAGCTCACCGAGGCCGACATCGACAAGGCCATGCGCGCCATCCGCCTGTCGCTGCTCGAGGCCGATGTCAGCCTGCCTGTGGTGAAGCAGCTCACCACCGCGATCAAGGAGCGGGCGACCGGCGACGAGGTGATGTCGTCGATCACGCCTGACCAGCAGGTGGTGAAGATCGTGAGCGAGGAGCTCACGCGCCTGATGGGCGGCACCAACGTGAGCCTGGCGATGTCGCCGAACCCGCCCACGGTAATCCTCATGGCGGGCCTGCAGGGATCGGGCAAGACCACCCACACGGCCAAGCTGGCGCGCATGCTCGCGGGCGAGGGCCGGTCGCCGCTCATGGTGGCCTGCGACGTGCGCCGCCCCGCGGCCATGGAGCAGCTCGCCGTGCTGGGCGAGCAGATCGAGGTCCCGGTGCACCGCGAGGACGGCGCCACCGACCCGGTGAAGGTGGCCAAGGCCGGCATCGCCGCCGCCAAGCGCGCGGGGCGCGACGTGGTGCTGGTGGACACCGCCGGTCGCCTCAGCATCGACGCCGAGATGATGGACGAGCTGGTTGCCATCCGCGACGCGGTGAAGCCCACGTCGGTGATCCTCGTGGTGGATGCCATGACCGGCCAGACGGCCGTGGATGTCGCCGTGGCGTTCCAGGAGGCGGTGCAGTTCGACGGGGTGATCCTCAGCAAGCTCGACGGCGACGCCCGCGGCGGCGCCGCTCTCTCGGTGCGCGCGGTCACCGGCAAGCCCATCCTGTTCGTGGGCACCGGCGAGAAGGTGGACGCCCTCGAGGCGTTCCACCCCGACCGCATGGCATCGCGCATCCTCGGCATGGGCGACGTGCTGGGCCTCATCGAGAAGGCCCAGCAGAACGTCGACGCCGACGATGCCAAGCGCATCGAGGAGAAGATGCGCGGGGGCAACCTGACCCTCGACGATTTCCTCGATCAGTTGCGCGAAGTGCGGAAGATGGGCCCCATCGGGCAGTTGATGGGCATGATTCCCGGGCTCGGGCAGCAGGCCAAGATGAAGGACGTCGAGATCGACGAGCGGCGCATCGACCGCGTCGAGGCCATCATCAGCAGCATGACCTTGTCCGAGCGCAGCCGGCCCGACATCATCAATGGAAGCCGGCGGCGGCGTATCGCAGGGGGAAGTGGCACCACGGTCCAGGAGGTCAACCAGCTCCTGGCGCAGTTCAAGCAGATGCAGAAGCTTATGAAGCGCATGGGTAAGGGCGGCCTGCCGCCCATGCTCGGCGCCTGACACCGAATGCTATTGGGAGCACAGTGGTCAAGATCCGCCTCGCCCGCGTGGGCAGCAAGAAGAATCCGATCTACCGCGTCGTCGTAAGCGACTCGCGCTCGCCGCGCGATGGCCGCAACATCGAGACCATCGGCCGGTACAACCCGCAGACCGACCCCTCAATCGTGGAGGTCGACCTCGCGCGGGCCGATCACTGGATCGGCAACGGCGCGCAGCCGACGCCGGCGGTGAGGAAGCTCATCTCGATCGTCCGCGAGCGCGGGTGAGCGACGAGCACGCCACCGAGATGGTCGCCCGCTTCGCGCGGGCGATGGTGGAGCACCCCGAGGAGGTCTCGGCCGTGCTCGGGGAGGACCGCGGCGAGCCGTGCGTGGACCTCTTCGTGGCCGAGGCCGACCGCGGCCAGGTGATCGGCCGCGGCGGGCGCGGCGCCCATGCGCTGCGCATCCTGCTGCGGGCCGCGACCGGGCCCCGCAGCGCCGGTGGCCTCGGTCTCAGGATCGTCGACTAGCCTCATGCCGGACGCGGGCGAGCGGGTCGCCATCGCGCGGCTGGGTCGCCCGCACGGGGTGCGGGGGGCCATCACGGCCCATGCCGATGGACCGACCTTGGGCACCCTCGGTCCCGGCGACGCCGTGGTCGTGCGCGTGCAGGGCCACGACCGCCCATTGGTGCTGGTGGACAGGCGCGGCGAGGCGCCCAGGGCCATCGTGTCGTTCGAGGGCGTGGACGACCGCGACGCCGCGGCAGCCCTGACCGGTGGGAGCATGATGGTTGATCCCTCGCGCCTGCCCGCCCCGGATGACCCCGACACCTTCTACGTGCGCGATCTCATCGGGTTCGAGGTGCGGTGCGGCGACCGGTTGGTGGGAACCGTGCGCGACGTCCAGCCCGGGCCGGCCAACGACGCCCTGGCGGTGGTGACTCCCGGGGGGGAGGTCCTGTTGCCGTTCACGGCCGATGCCGTCACCGGGGTGGATCGCGGCGACCGTTGCATCACCCTGCGCGAGGACCTGTTGTGAAGGTCGACGTGCTCACGCTGTTCCCGGAGTGGTTCGACTGGCTTCGCCGGCCGCGGCACCTGGCCAATGCAGCGGCGGTGAGCGGGCTCGACATCCGCTGCTTCAACCCGCGCGATCACACTCCGCTGGGGCAGGGGCAGGTGGATGACGCCCCGTACGGCGGCGGCCCGGGCATGGTGCTTCGCGTGGACGTCATGGCCGCGGCCATGGAGGCCGTCTACGCCGTGCCCGCCGAGCAGGTGAAGGATGCGCGCCGCGTGGTCGTGCTCTCGCCGCGCGGGCGCCCGTTCGACGATGCCGTGGCCCGCGAGCTCGCCGCCCTTCCCGCCCTCACCCTGCTGTGCGGGCGCTACGAGGGCTTCGACGAGCGTGTGCACCGGCACCTGGCCAACGACTGCATCAGCCTTGGGCCGTTCGTGCTTGCCGGTGGCGAGGTGGCCGCCATGGCCATCATCGACGCCCTTGCGCGCCGGCTCCCCGGTGCTCTCGGCAACCACGAGAGCCTCGACCGGGAGTCGTTCTCGCCCGGCATGGCGGGGCGGGTGGAGCACCCGCACTACACGCGGCCGGCGGAGTTCCGGGGGTGGGGAGTGCCCCCCGTGCTGCTGTCCGGCGACCACGCCGCCATCGAGGAATGGCGCCGATCGCAGGCCCGGCCCGCACCCGGCGCCGGGTCGGTGCTATCCTCGCCGCCGCTTTCATCCCAGGAGGACACCCCGGCATGACCGTCATCGAGACCCTTGAGCGCATGCAGTTGCGCGAGGACCACCCGGACTTCCGTCCGGGGGACACCGTGCGCGTGCACTTCCAGGTGATCGAGGGCCAGCGCCGCCGCGTGCAGGTGTTCGAGGGCACGGTCATCAAGCGCCAGGGCGCCTCGGCCCGCGAGACCTTCACGGTGCGCAAGCAGAGCTTCGGCGTGGGCGTGGAGCGCACGTTCCCGCTCCACTCGCCGAAGATCGAGAAGATCGAGCGCACCCTCGAGGGTGACGTCCGCCGCGCCAAGCTCTACTACCTGCGCGACCGCGTGGGCAAGAAGGCCCGCGTGCGCGAGAAGGCCACCTGGATGTCCCAGCGCCAGGACGCCGCCGTGGTGGAGGCCGGGCTCGAGACCCCGGTCACCGAGGTGGAGGAGATCGTGGAGGCCGAGGAGGTCGTCGGGATCCCCGGGGCCGTTGTGGAGCAGGCCGCCGTCGAGGTGGACGAGGTCGAGGTGGTCGAGGTCGTGGTGGAGGAGTCCGCCGACGAGCCAGTGGCCGAGGCCGCGGAAGATTCCGAGGCCGCCGAGGAGGAGACCTCCTCCAAGGACTGACCCGGTCGGGTCCGGAGCGCCGGGCGCGTCGGCGGTGACTGCCACCACCTCGCCGCTGCTGGCACACGACCTGGCATTGGGGCACCCGCTCGTGGCGGGCGCCGACGAGGCCGGCCGCGGGTGCCTGGCGGGCCCCATCGTGGCCGCCGCCGTGTGCTTCGACCTGCCGGCGCTCGGCCCCGACGCCATGAGCGACCTCGCGGCCCTGAATGACTCCAAGCGCGTCACCGCGCGTCGCCGCGCGGCGCTGGTGGGGCTGGTGATGCGCCATGCCCGCCAGGTAGTGGTGGTGTCGGCAAGCGCGCGCGCCATCGACGCCGATGGCCTGCACGCCACCAACAGGCGCGTCCTGCGCGAGGCCATCGCGGCGATCTCGCCCGCGCCGGGAGTGGCGCTGGTCGATGGCTTCGACCTCGGCCCCGACGCGCCCCCGCACCGCAAGCTCGTGAAGGGCGATGCCACCAGCGCCGCCGTGGCGGCGGCGTCGGTGATCGCCAAGGAGTCGCGCGATCGCCTCATGCGCGGGCCTGCCGCCGCCGCGTACCCCGGATACGGGTTCGAGGGGCACGTGGGCTACATCACCGCCGCGCACACCGAGGCCGTGCAGCGCCTCGGGCCCTGCCCGCTTCACCGCCGGTCGTTCCGCTCGAGCGCCTACGGGGACGACGACCTCACGCTCTTCGAGTAGAGCCGTCCGGCGTGATGTCCTCGATGCGCGTGATGCGCCAGATGGGGCCATCGGGCACGACGATGATCAGGTCGGGGCGCAGCGCATGCCCGGCGTACGCCGGATGGCGCGCCTGCCACGCCTGGGCTGCCCGCGCCAGGCGCATGCGCTGCGCATGGCTGATCGGTGGGGCGTGGGGATGCACGCTGGTGCGGGTCTTCACCTCGCAGGCCGCCACGACTCCCCGTCGCTCGGCCACGATGTCGATCTCGCCGCCCGCCGCGCGCCATCCGCGCGCCAGCACCCGCCAGCCGCGGCGGATCAGCCACCGCGCCGCGGCGTCCTCGCCGGCTGCGCCCAGGGCGTGATCGGGGTGCGCGGGCTCGCGGGTCATGCCCCGATCGTGCACCGCGGCGTGCGCCGCGGACGCGCCGCATTGCGCCGGAACGCGCGCGCGAGGGCGCCGATCTCCGTGTATCGGCGGCGCGCATCGGCAAGACTGCACGGTGAAGGCAGTAGCCGGAACGAACCGATCCCGAGGAGGCCGCATGCCCTTCGAGCTCCCGCCGCTCCCGTACGCGTTCAACGCGCTCGAGCCGCACATCGACGCCACCACCATGGAGATCCACCACGACCGCCACCACAAGGCGTACGTGGACAACGCCAACGCGGCGCTCGCCGGCACCGCGTGGGAGGACTCCAGCGTGGAGGACGTGCTCACGAGCCTCGACCAGATTCCCGAGGCCATCCGCATGGCCGTGCGCAACAACGCCGGCGGCCACTACAACCACTCGCTCTTCTGGGAGATCATGGGCCCCGACGGGGGCGGTGCTCCCGGCGGCGCGCTGGGCGCGGCCATCGACTCCGCGTTCGGATCGCTCGACGACCTCAAGGCGACGGTGAACGACGCCGGGGTCAAGCGCTTCGGATCGGGCTGGACGTGGCTGGTGGTGTCGGGCGGCGCCCTCGAGGTGATGTCCACGCCCAACCAGGACACCCCGCTGTCCGACGGCAAGGCCCCGGTGCTGGGCATCGATGTGTGGGAGCACGCGTACTACCTCGAGTACCAGAACAAGCGCCCGGCGTACCTCGAGGCGTGGTGGAACGTGGTGAACTGGGACGCCGTGGCGGCCCGGTACGACGCCGCCACCTGAGCCTGCGGCGATGATGTGACGGACGCGCGCGGGCCTCGACACCGCCCGCGCGCCATCCGTCCGCCCGGCGGGGCCATGCTCGGTGAATGGTCGCCCGCATGGTCAGCCCGGCCCTCCTCGGGCTCGACACCGCCACCGTCGAGGTGGAGGTCGACCTGCGCCCGGGGCTCCCGGGCTTCAGCGTGGTGGGCCTGCCCGACGCCGCGGTGCAGGAGGCCCGGGAGCGCGTGCGATCGGGCCTGGTCAACCAGGCCTTCGATCTTCCGGCGCTGCGCATCGTCGCCAACCTGGCGCCCGCCGACCTGAGGAAGGCCGGGCCGCAGTACGACCTTCCCATCGCGCTGGCGGTGCTCTCGGGGTCGGGCCAGCTGCGCCCCGGGGCGCTTGCCGGCACGGGGGCCATCGGCGAGCTGGCGCTCGATGGCGCGCTGCGGCCGGTTGCCGGGGCGCTCGTGATGGCCGAGCACGCCGCGCGGCGCGGCTGGCGGCAGCTGGTGGTGCCCGAGGCCAACGCGGCCGAGGCGGCGCTGGTGCCGGGAATCCGCGTGCTCGGCGCGCGCGGGTTGCGCCACGCGGTCGACGTGCTCGAGCACCGGTGCGAACCCCTCCCCGTCGATGTCGATGCCGATGCCCTGCTCGGGGCGTGCACCCCCGAGGCCGGCGGCGACCTGGCAGAGGTGCGGGGGCAGGGGGATGCCCGTCGCGCGCTCGAGATCGCCGCCGCCGGGGGCCATTCGCTGCTCATGATCGGCCCGCCGGGCGGTGGCAAGACCATGCTGGCGCGGCGCCTGCCCGGCATCATGCCGCGCCTGCGCCTGCACGAGGCCATCGCCATCACGCGCGTGCACTCGGTGGCCGGACTGCTGTGCGACGGTGAGGCGCTGGTCACCCAGCGCCCATTCCGGGCCCCGCACCACACCATCTCGGCACCGGGGCTGGTGGGCGGCGGCAGGGTGCCACGGCCGGGGGAGATCACGCTCGCGCACCTCGGGGTGCTGTTCCTCGATGAGGTCTGTGCGTTCTCGCCAGTGGCCATCGACGCCCTGCGCCAACCGCTCGAGGAGGGCCGCATCGACATCACGCGCGCATCGGGCAGCGCCCGCTTCCCGGCCGAGCCGCTGCTCGTGTGCGCCGGCAACCCATGCCCCTGCGGCCATGCCGGGGACCCGGCGCGCGCATGCACGTGCGCGCCCGCCGCGGCCGACGCGTACCGGGCGCGGGTGTCCGGGCCGGTCGCCGATCGGATCGACCTGCGGGTGGACCTGCCGCGGCTCGATCGCGACGAGATGCTCGACGACGCCGCGGCGGGGGAGCCCAGCGCGGCGGTTCGCGACCGGGTGGAGCGGGCACGCCGGGCCCAGGACGCCCGCGGCCAGCGCGTGCCCAATGCCCGCCTCGGTGCGGCATCGGCTCGCGAGGCGGCGGCGATGGACCGCGCGGCGCGGTCTTTGCTCGGCACCGCCATCGACCGGCTGGCGCTCACCGCGCGCGGGTGCGACCGGGTCATCCGGGTGGCCCGCACGGTGGCCGATCTCGGGGGTAGCGATCGCGTGATGCCCGATCACCTGGCCGAGGCCCTGCGCTATCGCAGCGCCGGGGGCATGGCGTGACGGCCGCGCCCGGGGCCCACCCCGACCCCGGTTGCGGCCACGGGCCCAATCCCGGGGCAGAGGGGAATCCCGAGTGGCCCCTGGGGCTCGCATGGATGTCCCACGCGCTCTCACGCGACCTTCAGCGGGCCGCGCGAGTGGCGGGAGGGCCGGACATCCTGTGGGGCGCCGGAGGGCCCCAGATGGCCGCATGGCTGCGCGCAGACGGTGATCTCACCAAGAAGGCCGGTGCGGCCCGGGCGGCGTTCCGGGCTGATCGCGCGCGCGAGGCCCTCATCCGGCGGGGCATCGCGCACGTTCCCATCACCGACGCGTCGTACCCGGCGCGGTTGCGGCGCATCTTCGACCCTCCGTTCGGGCTGTTCGGCGTCGGGCAGGTGCCGGGTGCGCTCGCCGCCCTCGATGCCGGACCGGCCATCGCGATCGTGGGTTCGCGCCGGCCCACCGCCGCCGGACGCAGGATGGCCTCAGCACTCGCGGCAGATCTGGCCGCGCGCGGCGCGGTGATCGTCAGCGGGCTGGCACGGGGAATCGACGCCGCCGCGCACGAGGGCGCGCTCGAGGCGGGCGGCATCACGGTGGCAGTGCTGGGCTCGGCCGTCGACCGCATCCATCCACGGCGCCACGTCGGGCTGGCCGATCGCATCCAGCGCGACGGGGCGGTGGTGAGCGAGTACTGGCCGGGCACCGAGCCCATGCCGTGGCGGTTCCCCGCCCGCAATCGCATCATCGCGGGCCTGGGGGACGCCGCGGTGGTGGTCGAGGCCGCCTCGCGCTCGGGCGCGCTCATCACCGCGGACTTCGCCATGGAGAACGGCAGCCCGGTGCTCGCGGTCCCCGGCTGGCCGGGGTCGGCGCTGTCGGCGGGGTGCAATGCGCTCATCCGGGCGGGCGCGGCGCTGTGCGAGGCGGCCGACGACGTGGTGGCCGAGGTGCCCGGGGGCGCGTGGGCCGATGCGCCCGTGGCGCCGTCGAGCACCGGGGCCTGCGCGCTGGTGCTGTCGGTGGTGCAACGCGAGCCCGCGGGCGTGGACCGCATCGCGGGCGAGGCGGGAATCGGGCAGGCCGGGGGGGCGGGGGCGCTGGCGGCGCTCGAGATGGACGGCCTGGTGGCGCGCGGGCAGGGCGGGGTGTTCCGGGCCGTGCCCGGGAGGGGGCGCGGGGGTGGGCTCTGAGGTGCCGCTAGCGGCGCGCGGGCGCGGCGGCGTGGTGCTCGATGATGCGCTCTGCGTTGCTCGCCACGACGACGCGGAGTTCCTCGGGGGTGTGCAGCACGGCCTCGCCGCCGTGCTTGGTGATCTCCTTCACCAGCCACTCGTCGCTGGCGTAGGGGATCTCCGCGATGATCGAGCCGTCCGAGAACCGCTCCGCGGACGGATGCTCCTCGGCCAGCCAGCGCGCGATGGCCGGGCTGCACCACACGCGCGCGATCTGGGCGTGCTGCTCGGCCTGCGCCGAGGTTCCCCAGGGCTGATAGGGCACGGCCTCCACCTCCACCCTGCGGTCGAAGTGCTCATCGAGCGGCGTGGCGGCGCGGATGCGGTCCAGGCGGAAGGTGCGCTGCTCGCCGGCCCTGCGGCAGAACGACACCAGGTACCAGGCGTCGCGGGAGTTCATGAGCATATGCGGCTCGATCACCCGCTTGGTCACCTCGCCGCGCGACTCGGTCCAGTAGTCGATCTCGATCACGCGGTCCTCGCGCACGGCGCGGGCGAGCAGCGCCCCCACCGGCTCGCTGGCGGTCTGCACCGCGCCGAGCTCCACGCCGGTGGTGGACGCCTCGCCCACGGCATCCTCGATCTTGCGGCGGGCGGACGCCAGCGACTCCTCGCCCACGAGGGGCAGACGCCCGCCCACGAAGTCGAGGGCCCACAGCAGCGCCTTGGCCTCGAGCGGCGAGAGGCGCGCGGGGCGCGAGAACTGATCGCCGTACACCTCCTTCTGCACCACCACCTCATCGCCCTCCACCAGGGCGAACAGCGCGTAGCAACCGCCGCCGAAGTTGATGAGGTTGAGCAGGGTGAGGTCCTCCTCGAGGGCCTCCTGGGTGAGGTTGAGCTCCGATCGCAGGGCCGCGCACGGCACCTCGGCCTCGTACGAGCGGCCGCATGCGGCGAGCAGTCGCGTCATCAGCGCGAGCAGGCGCGAGATGCGCTCCACGGGCACCACGCGCTCCGCCGGATCATCGGCGTCGGCCGCCGGGGCGGGCTCGGCCGAGCGCGGCAGCGGCTTGGCGCGGCGGCGCGGCATGGCGGAGTGGCGGGTGCGCAGCAGTGCGAGCGCGGCAACGGCGGCGTCGCGCAATGCCGGGGGCTCGAGCACCTGCGCCTCGGCTCCCAGTCCCAGCACCCACGACACGATCTCGCGCTCGCCACCGTAGTCGGTGCGGAACACCGCCGACCCGTCGGCGCGCTCCTCGTACTCGCCCTGGCCGCCGAACATCTGGTCGACCCACCAGGCGATGGTGGGGGAGAGCTCGATCACCGCCGTGCCCACGGGGTCGGCCAGCTGCCAGGGGGCGCGGTCGCGGTAGCGCGAGAGGTCCACCTCGCTTGGGGGCGGGAAGTCGTGCTCGGCCCGGGTCTTGAAGGTGATGCGGCCCTGGATGCGCGAGAGGCGGAAGCACCGGAGGTCCTCCCGGTCATGCGCGTAGCCCACGAGGTACCAGTTGCCCGCCATGTAGAGCAGGCTGTAGGGGTCCACCTCGCGGTCGCCCAGGTCGTCGCGGCCGATCGAGTAGTACCGGAAGCGGATCGTCTTGCGGCGGCTTATGGCCGACTCGATCTTGATGAGGTGGCTCGCCACCTCGGACGTGTGGCGGCTGCCCAGCAGGTTCACCGCCACCGTGCGCGCAGCGTGGTCGTCGAGGGGGCTCGGCCGGCCCAGGGTGAGGTGCTGCAGCGCCAGGCGCAGCGGCTCGGCGTAGGCGAACTGGCCTTCGAGCAGGTAGAGGCTGGTGTGCAGCGCGCTGAGCTCGGCCTCGTCGAACTCGATGGGTGGCAGGTAGTAGTTCTCGGGCGGCATCGCGTAGAGGTCGCCCTGGAAGGGATCATCGCTCGGGCGCTCCACTGCCAGCTTCAGGCCCACGCCCTCCAGCTCGGACCGGTCGGAGTAGAAGCGGCGCAGGAATGCCTGCTCGCTCATGCCGCCGTAGCCCTCCACCGCCTCGTGTATCTCCTCGGCGGTCACGGGACGCTGCTGCGCCATCAGGAATGCGACGAGCGAGAGCTGCCGCACCAGCTTGTCGTCATCCCTCTGGCCCACCCGGCCTCTCCTTCGACTGCGGCGCGCTTGGCATGCTAGCCGAGAGAGGGGCCTCTTCGCGCGGTCCCGGGGTGCGGATTGTCGCATGTGGAGCCATGATCGCCACACTTTTCACCGCTGGGTGCGGGTCGTCCGGGATGCCCGCAGCCGGCTCCGGGCGCGTAGCGCGAGTGCTCGACGGCGACACCATCGTGGTGCAGGGCGTGGGCACGGTGCGCTATATCGGCATCGACACGCCCGAGTTGCACCACCCGCGCAAGCCCGTGGAGAGGTTCGCGGCACGTGCCGCGCAGATGAACCGGCGCATGGTGGAGGGGCGCGTGGTGCGGCTGGTCACCGACGTGGAGGAGCGCGACATGCATGGTCGCCTGCTCGCCTATGTGTACGTCGGTACCGTGATGGTGAATGCCCGGCTCGTGGCGCTGGGGGCCGCCAAGCAGTTTCCGTTTCCGCCGAACACGCTGCACAGGGCGCAGTTCGCGCGACTCGAACGCCAAGCCATGCGTGCGCGTCGCGGGCAGTGGGGCCCGGCGGAGGGCGGCCCGCCGTGGGGTGCGGTCAGTCGGTCGGGTTGAAGTTGGCCTGCGACCTCATGCGCCACCTGCCGCCCTGCCACGTGAACGTCGAGCGCCGCGGGGCCAGGCGCGATGTCACGGTGGCGCCGACCCTCTGCGTGGCCGTGGTGTCGGCATTCGCGAGGCGCACGGGCGCCGACGCGGATGCGGGGCGCGAGGTGTCCGCGAGCGCCTCGGTGGCTGCGACCCCGGCGTTGATGGTCGCCGTGGCCAGCACGGCCGCAATCACCATGCGTGCCCTGGCATGCGTTCCCCATCGGCGCATGCGTGATGCTCCCGTGGGCGGCGCGTGGGCGCCGGCAGTGGCGGCGTCCGGTGGACGGGTGCGGGTGCGCGGGGACATGCGCCTGCCCTACTTGTACGATCGACCCATGACGATCATGGAGCTCGACTACGGTATCCCGTCGGAGGATGATCTGGCGCGCCTCGTGGGTGCTGCCACCCCGCACTTCGCCCTGCAGATCCGCGATCGCGTGGTGGCCTACCGCGCCGCGCTGCCCGAGGGGCACCCGCGCGCCGCTGAACTCGACGCCCAGATCGCGCGGCTCGAGCGCCTGGCCATCGATGGCGCCGGCGGCCCCACGGATGAGGCCGACCTGCCCCCGCGACCGTCGCTCGAGCTGCGCGGTCGCGATCGCGCCTAGGGCGCGGCGCGCTGCCCGGAGACCTGGTGCACCACCGCGCTGAAGGTGCGCAGGATGCGGGCCGTGAGGCCCCAGACGTCCTCGCCCTGCAGCGCATACCGCAGCGTCTCGATGCCGGGTGGCTCGGGGATGCGCCGGTCGGCCGCGAGCACGTCGGCCAGGGGCACCTCGAGGATGCGCGCGATCTCCGACTGCTCGGGGGTCATGTCGGGGCGCCCGCCCGGATGATGGGCCACCCACGGGCTCACCGTGAAGCCGCTTGCGATCGTGTGCACGTCGTCCAGGGGCCCCAGCACCTGGAGCGACGCGCGCGGCACGGCGATCTCCTCCTCGGCCTCCCGCAGCGCCGCGCCCAGAAGGTCCACATCGCCGGGCTCGAACTTGCCGCCCGGCAGGGAGATCTCGCCCTTGTGGTGCGCCACGAACTGCGAACGCTTGGTGAGCACCACATGGCCGGCGGCGTCGACGTCGAAGAGGATCAGCAGGACGCCGGCGTCCCTGCCGGTGGGATCGAGCGCCACGCGATCGCGCCCCTCGAGCGCATCGGGCAGCACCCGGGCCAGGTCTGCCGCGCAGATGTCGCAGCGGGCGTTCATCGCGGGCGAGTGTACGCCGGGCCGCCCGGGGCCCGGCCATGAGCGGCGACCTCGACACCGCCCGTATGGAGGGCGAGATGATGGCTGCGCGCGAGGCCGCGGTGGGGGTGGCCGGCGTGCCCATGCTGGGTCTCAGGGCCGTGCAGCCGGGCACCGGCGCCCGGGCCTGGCTGGTGGCGCTGGAGGGCCCGGCGTTCCTGTGCCTCGACGACGCCCTCGACCCCGAGCCCTCGCTCGCGCGGTTTCGGGACGTGGTCCAGGCGGGCCTCGCCGCGGAGCTGGCGGATGATGCCGTGAGCGCAGACGCCCTGCGCGCCTTCCGCGCCCCGGCCGACGCCATGGCGACCTGGGGCGGCGACCTGCCCGCAGCCGTCGAGGCCCTTGGCCGCGCCGCCGACGCGGCCGATGAGCTGGCGGCCTGGCGCGAGGACCCCCGGCGCATCATCGCCTCGCTGGTCGACGTCGACGAGGCCGCCGCCGTGCAGCAGCGCGCACACGCCGCCTATGCGACGTTCGCCGGGCTCACCGAGCCGCTCGTGGAGCGCCAGGACTCCCTCGACCCCGCGCTGCTGCAGGCCCTCGTCGACGTCGAGCGCGCCGCGGACGCCGCCGGCCTGGGGGCATCGCTCGGCAAGATGCTGGCCGAGGCCATGCCGGGCATCATCGAAGCGGCGGACGAGATGGCCCGCGCGCACGTCACTCCGCTGAGCTAGCCCCCGCGGCCACCGGCTCATCGGCTCCCGCGTCGCCGCCGCCGTCGTGGTCCGGCTGCGCCAGGCCGGCGGGCGCAGCGACCTCGCCGTCGCCGCCCTCGGCTGCCCCGGCGGCATCAGGGGCCGGTTCGGCCTCCGGCTGGAAGCCCGACTCGATGAGCGCCTCGATGCGGGCGAGGTCCTCGGCGGTGAGCGCGGGGAGATCGATGGCCCGGGTGAACTCCTCGAGATGGTCCTCGGAGTGGATGGGGGTGACCACCGATGCGACGCCCGGGCGCGAGAGCACCCAGGAGATCGCCGCCTGGCCGAGGCTCCAGGGGCGGCCATCCGCATGGAGGAAGCCGAGCGTGGCCACGCGCCGCAGGCCCTCCTCGAGCCAATCGCGCGAGAGGTCTGCGCGCGGGTCGCCGGGCGGGAAGGTGGTCTCGCGCGAGTACTTGCCCTCGAGCAGCCCCCGGCAGTGGGCGCCGCGGGCGATCACGCACGACCCGGCCGCGTGGGCCAGGCCCGCGATCTCGGCGCCCGGGTCGTGCCCGAGCACGCCGAGCTCGACGTCGAGCACCGGGAAGCGCCTCTGCCGGATGAGCCTGCGCCCGTCGCCCGGGCGCCCCCCGGAGGGCATCGCCGCGCCGAACGCCCGCACGGTGCCCTCGGCCATCAGCTCGTCCATCACCCGGGCCAGGGCATCGTCGGCCAGCGCCCGTCGCGGCGGGTGATGCAGCTCGCAGATGTCGATGACCCCTCCCAGGCGATCGGCGCTGGCGCGCACCGCGCTGCGAATGGCGTCGGGGCGGAAGTCCTGGGGCAGGGGGCGGCCGGGCCTGCGCGGCTCGGCGTCCTCCCAGGCGTACCCCACGCGGGTGGCCAGCACCACGCGGTCGCGGCGACCCGCGAACGCCCGGCCCAGCACGCGCTGCACGCGGCCGTCTCCGTCGCGGTCGGCCGCGTCGAACAACGTGACGCCGCGGTCGAGCGCCGCGTGCAGCAGGCGCACGGCCTCGTCATCACCGTCGTCGCCCCACCAGCCGATGGCGAACGGCTCGGCCCCGAAACCCAGTTCCGACACGCGGATGCCCGTGCCGGGGATCTCCCGATAGCGCATGGGCAGTGAGGTTACGCACGCCCCCCGACGCATCCGGCCCCGCGCGCCGCGCCGCGCTCAGTCCTCGGCGTCCTCGTCCTCCATGAGGAACTCGATGAGGTCCTCCACCGTGAAGCGGCCGGCCTGCATCGACGCCATGAGTCCATACACCGTGGCTGAGTGCGGGCGCTCCAGCACGTACTCGCGAATCGCCTCGTTGCCCGTGGCATCGATCTCCTCCACGGCCTTGCGCCCCACGGCGGTGGCCACCACGCCGGTGCCCTCCACGTCCACCAGGCCGGCCACCGACAGCGACTTGGCCGCCGCGGCGATCTCGTCGGGCTCGGCCCCGAACTCCGCGGCAAGCCCGGTCATGGGCCGCCCGTCGGGCTCGCGGGCCAGAGAGCGAAGCAGCAGGTATGAGCCCGAGGACAGCCCGGCGTCCATCACGACCTGGTCGAGCACGCCCGCCACCTCGGCGAGCAGCTGCAGGTCGTCCTCGTCGCGATACATGGCTAGGGGCCGTACCGGTGGGCGGGGGCAGGGCGCAGCGAGTCGTATGCCGCACCCATCCAGATTCGGCCGGTCACGCCGCGCTCGTCGAGGGTGCGCAGGGCCGATCGCACCACGCCCGCCCGCGCGCCTCGCCCGTGGGTGTTGGCCACGGTGATGGCGAAATCGTGGTCGGCATCCTCGCGGACCGGACGGCCGTTGGCGCGGGCCAGGGCAACGCGGGCATCGGTGAGGCGCAGCGGGTCCTCCACGGTGAGGTGGCACTCGAGCGAGGTCCAGTCGGGGGCGAGCTCGGCGAGCACGGCGTCGAAGTCGTCGGCGTAGGGCACGCGATCAGGCTAGCCCAGCGCCGCGGCGCCGTGAGGCGACTCCGGACCCGCCGCGGCAAGGACGGCGGACACCGTGGCGCGCACCTCGGCGAAGCGGGCGTCGTCTAGCACCGGGTTGGCCGCGGGCATCTCCAGCGGCACCTCCACCCAGCTGCGGCAGCCGCGCATATGGGGCGACACGTCGAGGGCCAGCGCGGGGCTCACCCGGTGCACGCGGGGCACGATCACCATGAGCGGGTGAGTCGGGCGCCAGCGCAGGCGCGCCTCGGCGTAGTGGGGCCCCAGCACGTGGAATGGCGCGAGGGCGTCGAGCTCGGCCTGCTCGCTCACCTCGTGGACGTCCGCCACCTCGCACCAGGCGGCCAACTGCACCCGCGGGGGCTCCTCGGTGACGGCCAGCAGCTCGGGCCAGCGCCCGGCCACCTCGGGCGTCAGCAGCCCGGGCCGCTGGTGCACGTGGGTAGGCAGCAGCAGGAAGCTCCGGTGGGGCACGTCGAAGCGCTTCTCGCCGATGCCGCCCTTGCGGAGCATCACCACCTGGTCGCCCGCCAGCATGGCGGCGATGACGGTTGCCCATTCCTTCAGCGCGAACGGCTGCACTCGGCAAAGGTAGCGTGAACCGGCGCTACCATCGCCCCCATGATCGACGCCATCCTCTCCCGGGCCGCGGAGGGCGAGCGCATCAGCGCCGACGAGGCCCTGGCCCTATACGAGCAGGCCCCGCTCGACGACCTGGGGGCCGCTGCCGAGGCCGTTGCGCGCCGCATGCACGGCGACGAGGTCACCTACAACGTCAACGGCTACCTCAACCCCACCAACATCTGCGTGGTGGGGTGCGGGTTCTGCGCGTTCGCGGTGTGGACCGACCACGACCCGCGCGCCTACGCCTACTCGGTGGACCAGCTGGTGGACCGCGCGCAGCAGATCTCCGACACGGGCATCACCGAGCTGCACATCGTCGGGGGGATGACCAAGGAGTACACCCTCGAGTACTACGAGGACCTCTTCCGCGAGCTCAAGGCGGCCCTGCCGCACGTGTCGCTCACGGCGCTCACCGCGGTGGAGGTGGAGTTCGTGGCGCGCATGGCGCGCGTCAGTCCGCGCAAGGCGCTCGAGCGCCTCATCGCCGCGGGCCACGACAGCATGCCGGGTGGCGGTGCCGAGGTGTTCAGCCCCCGCGTGCGCAAGATCATCGCCGACCGCAAGCTGCCGGCCGAGCAGTGGCTCGAGGTGCACCGGGACGCCCACGCCCTGGGACTTCCCACCAACGCCACCATGCTGTTCGGGCACTTCGAGACGCCCGCCGAGAAGGTGGACCACATGATCCAGCTGCGCGGCCTGCAGGACGAGGGCATCGCCGCGGGCAGCTCCGCGCGGTTCCAGGCCTTTATCCCGCTGCCGTTCCTGCCCGGCAACACCGACTTCTCGTACCTGCCCGGCCCGTCGCGCGACGAGAAGCTGCGCACCATCGCCCTCTCGCGCCTCGTGCTCGACAACATCCCGCACATCAAGGGCCACTGGGTGATGCTCGAGGAGGACGTCACGCAGGAGGGCCTCAGGTTCGGCCTGGACGACCTTTCGGGAACGCTGGTGGAAGAGCGCGTGGCGCACGCCACCACGGTGCAGACGCCGCTGGGCCTCACGCGGGATCGCATCAGCGACCTCATCCGGGGCGGCGGTCGCACGCCTGTGGAGCGCAACACCACCTACGGCCGCGTGGGGCGCGAGGCTGTCGCAGCGTCCTAGCCAGCAGCGGTCTGGCTGCTACCAAACGCCTACGTCCGTGCCCCCAACCGCAGGAGCCGCAGTGACCTTGCGCATCGCCGCCCCCCTTGCATTCCTCGCGATGGCAGCCATCGCCACCCCGGCGCTCGCGGCGCCCGGGGCGTGGGGCCACGGCCTGGAGATCGTGCCGCTCGTGCCCGCGTCGCCCCCGCCCGGGGCCGACGACCTGGAGACTGCCCCGCTGGTGCCGCCGAAGCCCGCCGCGCCACCGGTGGACGACCTGGAGATTGCCCCGCTCATCCCGAAGAAGCCGCCGCCGGCCATCGAGATCATCCGCTGGAAGAAGAAGAAGGTGACCCGTCCGCGGTACCCGGACTACAGCGCCCGGCAGCAGACCTTCAATGCGTATCTCGCCGGGTCGCAGAGCGCGATCCTCCGATGGGCCATCGACGTCGACGCCGAGCCCGGGCGCTGCAATCGCGCGGGCAACGCAACCGTCGTGTACTTCGCCAGCAGGCGGCCGATCCTGGTGTCGGCCGCCAACCGATCAATCTCGATCGGGAGCATCCCCGTCACCATCAACTTCGCGTCGTCAGTGTCGTACAACCCGGACAAGGACAGCTGCTTCGCCCTGCGTCCGTCGTCCGCATGCCGCCTCGACGCGCAGGAGCTTCCCGGCACGGCCACCCTGTCCACCCGCGGGAATGGCACGTCGACGCGCGCGGTGTACCTGTCGAGCCTTTCGATCGATGAGGCACGGGCGGGTTCCACGTGCGTCAGCGGGATCTTCGGGTTTCCGGAGATCCTCGGCGTCGACAGCGGTGTGGAGGACGCCCCCATTCCCTGGCGTGCCGTGAACAGCCGGTCGCAGCAGAACGTGGCCCTCGGGCGCAGCTACGGCACAGCCGGCAACCAGTCGACGCCCGGCACCACGTGCACCCAAGTGTCAACCGGGTACGCGTGCTCCTTCTCGTCCACCACGAAGTGGAACCTGCGCCTCGTGCGCGCCACCCAGCGGCGGGTGCCCGGGCAGCGCTAGCGCGGGTGAGTGCGGCGCGCGCGCCCTACGAGATCGCGCGGCGGCGGAACGACAGCCCGGCCGAGAGCGCGATGACCGCGCACCAGAGCAGCGTCCACAGCACCGTGAGCCACGAGGCCGCGGGCACGATGACGATGTTCTGGTTGATCTCCAGCTGGGCGCCGGCCACGCCGGCCACCCCGCGGCCCTGCATGTCGCTGAGCATCGGCGAGGTGATCGCGCGGGGGAACAGCAGGTAGAGGCCCTTGATCAGTCCGCTCCACGCCGTGCCGATGACGCCGTCGTTGGCGGCGGACATGAGGTTGACCAGCGACAGGCACGAGACGTAGAAAAAGATGGCCACGATCGCCGAGGCCACAGGGCCGAGCGCCACGCTGCACAGCGCGGCGGTCACCAGCACCAGGATCATGTTCTCGAACATGGCCAGCCCGTGCACGAATAGCGGCCAGTCGCCCCCCTGGCCGATGGCCGCGGAACAGATGGCGGCGACGATCATCCAGATCGCGAACACCGCCGCAAGCGCCACGAGGCGCCCGGCAATACGGGCGAGCACGACCGTGGCGCGCGGTGTGCCGGTGGCCACCTGCATGCCCACCCAGCCGCCGTCGGCGTCGCGGTTCACCGTGCTGGCGCCGAGCGAGCCGGCCACCAGCAGGCCGCCCACCAGGTACACCCCGGCGGTCCACGACCGCATGGTGTCGGTGGCCGCGAGCCCATTGCGGGTGGCCCCCAGCACGGCTCCGGCCACGATGAGCGCGGCCCCGAGCACGAGCAGTCCCCGGAACCACCTGCGGCGCCCGATGCCACGGGCCTCCAGGCGGGCGATGATCACCGTGGGGTTCACCCGGGGCTCCCCTCGACCAGGTGGATGCTCGCCCCGAGCAGGCCCGGCAGCCCACCGGGGTCGGACGATGCCGCCAACACCGACGCCCCGCGCGCCATCGCGCGGCGGATGGCATCGGTGGTCTCGGGGAACTCCCACGGGTCATCAAGCACCAGCAGGTCGGGCTCGCCCATGATCGCGCAGGCCATGCAGATGCGGCGCACGTCCTCCATCTCGAGCGACTCCACGCGGGCGTCGGGGGCTGTCACGGCCATCTCGTCGATCGCCCGCTCGGCCTCGGTCGGCCCGTGGCCGCCGAGTTCGGCGACCATGCGCACCACCTCGCGGCCCTTCAGGCCGAAGGTGAGGGGCCATGCCTGCGGCGCCCAGCCGATGCGGCGCAGGGTGGCGGGGTCACCCGCCGGGCCGCCCAGCACCGTGATGTTGCCGCCGGGGCCCGCAAGCCCCAGCACCGCGCGAAGCACGCTCGACTTGCCCGATCCGCGGTCGCCGGTGACGAGCAGGCCGGCGCCGGGGCGAAGGTCGATGTTCACGCCGCTCACCGCGAGGGCGCCGCCGCGCTGGTAGCGCACCTCGATGGCCCGGGCGCGGATCACCGCATCCGGCGATGCCGCCCCCGCGGTGCTCAGCGCAGCTTCTCCAGGCGGATGGCCTCCTGCGGGCAATCGTCCACCGCCTCGCGCACGGCATCAGCCAGCGACGGGTCGAGCACGTCGTCGCTCGCGCTGGAGAGGTTGGTGTCGTCGTCCACGGTGAACACGCCCGGAAGCCGCGCGATGCACACGCGCGTGCCCATGCACTGGTCGTGGTCCACCGTGAGGCGGTAGCGCTCGCCGTCGATCTCGATCTCGGCCATGTCAGCCCTCCCTGATGATCGCGAGCACCTCGTCACGCCTGCGCTCCATGTCGGCCTCCGAGACGAGGGACTCGAGGTTGAGGCGTAGGAGCGGTTCGGTGTTCGAGGGGCGCACGTTGAAGTGCCAGTCGTCATAGGCCACGGACAGTCCGTCGACCTCGGCCTGCCGGCCGTCCGCGTAGCGTGCCCGAAGGCGGTCGATCGCCGCCCCGGCATCGTCCACGGTGGAGTTGATCTCGCCCGAGATGTGGTACCGCTCGCGAAGAGCCGCGACCATCTCCGACAGCGGGCGGCCCGAGGTGGCGATGATCTCCATCACCATGAGCGCGGGGATGAGCCCGGAGTCGGCGTACGAGAAGTCACGGAAGTAGTAGTGGCCGCTCACCTCGCCGGCGAATACGGCGTCCACCTCGCGCATGCGGCGCTTGATGAAGGCGTGGCCCACGCGGAACTCGTCCGGCGTGCCCCCGGCCTCGATGATGGCGTCGCGCACGGCCCACGAGGCGCGCAGGTCGTACACCACCGTCGACGGCCCCACCTGGCCCAGGATGTGCCGGGCCAGCAGCGCGGTGAGGAAGTCCCCGGCCACGAACCCGCCCTTCTCGTCGATGAAGAAGCAGCGGTCCGCGTCGCCGTCCCAGGCGATGCCGAGATCGGCGCCGTTCTCCACCACCGCGGCCTCGATGAACTCGCGGTTCTCCTCGAGCAGCGGGTTGGGCTCGTGGTGGGGAAATCGCCCGTCGGGCTCGAGGAAGCACGGCACGGCGTCGATGGAGATGCGCTCGAGCACCGGGGGCAGGTACACGCCTGCCATGCCGTTCGCGGCGTCGAGCACTACCTTGAGGCCGGTGATCGCCGACGGGTCGACGAACTGCATGCAGCGGTCCACGAAGCGCCCGAGCAGGCCGTCGCCCACCGATTCGCCGCCGGGCACGGCGGCGGGCCCCGGCTCGCCGGCCAGCGCCAAGCGGCCGATCTCGGAGATGCCGGTGTCGCCCGAGAGCGGCAGCGCCCCGGCGGTGACCATCTTCGCGCCGGTGTAGGCCGGCGGGTTGTGGCTGGCGGTGATCACCGCGCCGGCGTCGTATCCGCCCTCGTCCACGGCGAAGTAGACCATCTCGGTGGCGGCCAGCCCGAGGGCGGTCACGTCGGCCCCGGCCGAGAGCGCTCCGCGGATGAACGCCGCGCTGATGCCGGGGGAGGACAACCGCACGTCGTGGCCCACGGCCACGCGCCCGCCACCGGTGACCGCCACGAAGGCCCGCCCCACGCGCTCGGCGCCCTCCTCGTCGATCTCGTCGCCGTAGAGGCCGCGGATGTCGTACGCCTTGAAGACCTCCGGCAGCAGCGTCACGCCGTGAACCCCGGCTTCAGCAGGGCGTAGGTCTCCTCGAGGCTCTGGGGCATCACGCGCACGTCTCCGGTCACGGGCATGAAGTTGGTGTCGCCGGACCACCGGGGCACCAGGTGAAGATGCAGGTGCGCCTCGATGCCGGCACCCGCCGCCGACCCCTGGTTCATGCCGAGATTGAAGCCGTGCGGCTTGAGGGCCCCCTGCAGCACGTCTTGGGCGGTGCGGGCGAGGTCCATCATCTCAACCACGGCCTCGGCCGGAAGGTCGGTGAGCCGGTCGAGGTGGCCGTATGGGACGACCATCAGGTGCCCTGAGGCGTACGGGTAGGCGTTCATGATCACGTAGCAGTGCTCGCCGCGGATGAGGATCAGCGCCTGCGCATCGTCGCGCATGGCGGCCAGGTCGCAGAACACGCACCGGGGTCCCTCGTACTCGTGATCGTTCTCGGCGGACACGTAGGCCATTCTCCACGGCGCCCACATGATCCGCCGCCCCGACAACCCCTCTACAGCCACTTGCGCCTGCGGAAGTACCAGAGCACGCCGCCCGCCAGGGCGACCATCACCACCACGAGCACGATGAAAGACGCCAGCCCGTTGCGGGCGAAGGGCAGGCCGTCGATGTTCATGCCGTAGAAGCCCGTGATCAGCGTGAGCGGCAGGATCACCGCCGAGATGATGGTCAGCAGCGCCAGCATTTCGTTGAGCCGGTGGGTGATGACCGACTCGTTGGTGGCCTCGAGGGCGTCGGCCACCTCCTTGTAGTTCTCGAGGGAGTCCCAGATGCGCTCGTTCTTGTCGACGATGTCGTCGAAGTAGATCTCGAGGTCGTCGGGCGCGTAGCGCTGCACCGCGCGCTCGAGCATGCGCAGCGTGGGGCGCTGCGGCTTGATGATCTTGCGGTAGTTGATGATCTCCTGCTTCACAGTGGAGATATCGCGCACCAGCTCGTGGCTCTGGCCCTCGAAGATGGCGTCTTCCAGCGTGTCGAGCTTGAAGCCGATCTTGTCGAGGATCGGGAAGCAGTAGTCGAACATCTGGTCGACGATCTCATACAGCAGGAACCCCGATCCCTTCGACATGTAGTCGTGCCGGGCATCGTCGCGCTGCTCGCACCGCGACCAGAGGGCCGAGATGGGCTTGAGGGGATCCTTCGGGATGATGATGAGCAGTCCCGGCCCGATGAACACGTTGAGCTCGGTGGCCTGCAGGCGCCCCGTGCGCTTGTCGAAGCGCGGGAAGTGCAGCACCAGGAACACGTAGTCGTCGTACTCGTCGATCTTCGACCGCTGGCGCCTGCGCGAGAGCACGTCCTCGAGGTCGAGGGGGTGGAAGTCCTGGTGCTCGGCCAGCCAGGCCGTCTCGGCCTCGGTGGGCTCCTCGATGATCAGCCAGGTGAGGCCGTGGGCCTCGAGGCGCTGGACGTCGGGCCGATCGCGCTCAGGGGCGACCAGGGCGGACGGCGAGGACCGCCTTGCGTGGCGACGGATGTTGGGAAGGCTCGCCATCGTCGAGTCTCCTCGTCGCGGTCTGGCTCACAGCACAGGGCATTTGCGGAAGTGTATCGCGGCCGGCGCCCGGGGCGGACTACTGTGCAGCACGTGTTGCCCGACCAGCGCATCAAGTTCTGCGGGGTCACTCACCCGACGGATGTCCACGCGTGCGTCCTCGCCGGCGCATGGGCCATCGGCGCCGTCATGTCGCCGCACGGCCCGCGCGCGCTCGATGCCCGCACCGCGGTGGCCGTGATGGCCGAGGTGCCCGGCGGCGTCGAGCGCGTGGGCGTGTTCGTGGATGCCGCTCCGGATGACGTCGCCCGCGCGGTGGATGCCTGCGGGCTCACCCGCGTGCAGCTGCACGGCGACGTGGACATCGCCGCCGTGGCGACGGCGGCGGGCGTGCCCGTGGCCGTCGCGGTGCCGCTGGAGGACGCTGCATCCATCGAGCTGGCGGAGGCGCTCGAGTGTGACCTGGTGCTGTTCGACGCCGCCGTGACCGGGGCGCATGGCGGCACCGGCGTGCGCGCCGACTGGACCCTGCTCGAGCGCCGTCGGCCGCGGCGGCCGTTCGCGCTGGCCGGCGGGCTAACCCCCGAGGTGGTGGGCGACGCCGTGCGCCGGGTGCGGCCATTCGTCCTCGACGTATCCAGCGGGGTGGAGGGGGACGTCGTGGGGCGCAAGGATGCAGGGCGCGTGCGGGCATTCGCCGATGCGGCGCGCGCGGCGGCCATGGAGGAGGCGGCATGAGCGTGAACATGAGGTTCGGGCCCTACGGGGGGCGGTACGTGCCCGAGACGGTCATCGGGGCGCTTGATGAGCTCACCGTGGCGTACGAGCGCTACCGCGACGACCCCGACTACCTGAGCGAGCTCGGCGTGCTGCTGGGCCACTACGTCGGCCGGCCGACGCCCCTCTACCGTGCCCGGCGCCTGGAGGATGCCTGGGGCATCGACGACGGCCTATGGTTCAAGCGCGAGGACCTCTGCCACACCGGCGCGCACAAGATCAACAACGCGCTGGGCCAGGTGCTGCTGGCGCGGCGCATGGGCAAGCAGCGCATCATCGCCGAGACCGGCGCGGGCCAGCACGGGGTGGCCACGGCCACCGCGTCGGCGCTCGTGGGCCTGGGCTGCCGGGTGTACATGGGTCGCACCGACATGCATCGCCAGCGCCTCAACGTGATCCGCATGCGCATGCTTGGTGCCGAGGTGCACCCGGTCGATTCGGGCAGCGGCACGCTCAAGGATGCCACCAGCGAGGCCATCCGCGACTGGGTGACCAACGTGGACACCACCCACTACATCATCGGATCGGCCGTGGGGCCGGCGCCGTACCCGGAGATCGTCGCCGACCTGCAGTCGGTCATCGGCATCGAGTCGCGCGCGCAGATGCTCGAGGAGACCGGGCACCTTCCCGGCAGCGTGGTGGCGTGCGTGGGGGGCGGATCGAACGCCATCGGCATCTTCCGCGGGTTCCTCGACGACGCCGAGGTGGCGCTCGTGGGCGTGGAGGCCGGGGGCGAGGGCCTGTCCGGGCGCCACGGTGCCTCGCTGGCCCAGGGGCGTCCCGGCGTGCTGCACGGCTCGTACTCGTACCTGCTGCAGGACCCCGATGGCCAGGTGGCCGAGGCGCACTCGGTCTCGGCCGGGCTCGACTACCCGGGCGTGGGCCCAGAGCACTCGCACCTGCGGGACACCGGGCGGGTCACCTACGTGGATGCCACCGACGAGGCCGCGCTCTCGGCGTTCCTCGAGTGCTCGCGCACGGAGGGGCTCATCCCGGCGCTCGAGACCGCGCACGCGCTTGCCCACGTGCGCGACGAGGCCGCGGCGCTCCGCGCTGCCGGGCCGGTGCTCGTGTGCCTGTCGGGCCGGGGGGACAAGGACGTCGACCAGGCGGGCGCCGCGCTGGGAATCGATGCCAGTGCCTGAGTCGGGTGCCGCGCGCCTCGAGCGCGCGTTCCGCGATGCCGGGCGCCCGCTGTTCGTGCCCTACGTGATGGGCGGCTACCCCGACATCGACACCAGCCGCCGCCACGCGAGGATCCTCGCGAGGCATGCGGACATCATCGAGCTGGGCATCCCGTTCTCCGACCCCCTCGCCGATGGCCCGACGATCCAGGCCGCCGGCCAGGCCGCGCTCGACGCCGGAACCCGGCCCGCCGATGTGCTGGACGTCGCGGACGACCTTCGCGACGGCCCGCCCGTGGTGGTGATGACCTACTTCAACACCGTCATCGCGCAGGGACCCGCGGAGTTCCTGGGCCAGGCGGCCGGGAAGGGCGTGGCCGGAATCATCATCCCCGACCTCCCCGTGGACGAGGCCGCCGAGGTGCGCGACGCCGCACGCGACGCCGGGGTGGCGCTCATCGCCCTGGCGGCGCCGACCACCGACGATGAGCGCATGGCCGAGATCGGCGAGAGCGCCGAGGGCTTCGTGTACCTGGTGGCCGTCACCGGTGTGACCGGCGGCGAGATGACCATGGACGACCGGCTGCGCGCGCTGGTGCACCGCGCCCGCACGCACATACCCGTGCCGGTGGTCGTGGGGTTCGGCGTGCGCACGCCCGAGCAGGCGACCCAGATCGGCGAGCTCGCCGACGGCGTGGTGATCGCCAGTGAGATCATCCGGCGCATCGGGGATGCCCCCGACGCCGCTGCGGCGGACGCCGCCGTGGATGACTTCGGTGCCGGCGTGGCCGGCGCGCTGCGCCCCTAGTCGGGGTAGGTCCGGAGGAAGCGCACGAAGTCGTCGAGCTCGTCGTCGGCGATCTCGCGGTCATCGTCCGACTGCACCACCTGCGCGAGGTATTGAAGGCGCACCAGCCGGCCGAAGTCGGTGTCGGAGGCCGGGAACTCGTCGAAGGTGCCCCACCACACGAAGTGCGCCCTGGGGCCCCACAGCGGGGAGAGCTCGCGCAGGGCGTCCATCGACGGCGTTGTGCCGGCCGGAACGCCCTGCACCACGTCACGCGTGGCCTCCACCAGCTCGTCGAAGTCGGGCCAGCTGTCGGGGTCGAGCAGCAGGCGCGGCACGATCTCCACCATGAAGTCGGCGGCCTCGGCGTCGTCGGTGAACCACATGAACGCGCCGGGGCCGATGTTGGGCGGCGGCACGGGGTCGCGGTGGAAGAGCCCCACGGGGAACTCGCGGGGGTCGCGCGCGGCGACCAGCCCCAGCGCGCGCCCGCGTGACAGGCCCGTCCATTCGTGCATACCGCCAAGCCTAGCCGCGGCCCGGGGGCGCCGGGCCGCAACGCTACGATCGACGCGTGAGCCCGCGCGACTCATCGGGGCCGCCTGACCGGTCACGCCGCCGCCCAGCGCCTGCTCCTGCACGTGACCTGCGACGCCGGCGCCGCAATGCGTTCGTCATCGTGCTCGTGGCGCTGCTGGCGGTGGTGGGCGCCATCGCCTGGTCGGCCCGTGACAGCGGGGGCTCGGGTGATTCGGGCGCCACGGCCGATGCGGCGACCCTGCGGGTATTCGCCACGCCGCCGAAGCAGCAGTTGCCCGCACCTGCGACCACGCAGATCGCCGTCACGGCTGCGGGGGGGAGCGGCCTTCAGATGCGCCTGGTGGCGGCTCCGAAGGGCGCAGCCCATGTGCCCGCGCCGTGGCAGGCAGCGGCCAAGGCCCTCCCCGTCCCGGCGAACGTTGCCCGTGCCACGGCCGGTTTGATTCCCGGGTTCGTGGAGGTGCGTGAGGACTCCGGCGGCACCGCCCGTTCGGGCGTGTTCCTGCTGCCGCCTGGGCCCGGGCCCGGAACCGCCCAGGTCGTGCGCTCGGGCAGCAGCGCCAAGCCCTACGTGGCGCTGGTGTCCGACGATGGCATCGATTGCGCCGGGGTGTCGCGCATCATCGACGTGCTGCGGCGTACCAGGTCGGGTGGCACCTTCTGCCTCAACGGCATCAACGTGAGGACCTGGTCCGGCTCGCCCACGAAGAAGGTGGAGGCGGCGGTGGCCGATGGGCTCATCACCCTCTGCAGCCACGGGCGGGGGCACCGCACCAGCACCACCACCAGCGAGGCCGAGGCGATGGCCGACCTGTCCACCAACGCGAGCGCCGATCGCCAGCTCGGGGTGTCGAGCGTGCCGTTCTACCGCCCGGCCTACGGGGCGCTGAGCCCCGGCAGCGAGAAGGCAGCCGGAAAGCTCGGCTACCGCTGGATCGTGCTGTGGGGTGTCGACCCATCCGACTATGGGAAGCCCGATGTCGCCACGCTCACCGGGCGCGTGGTGAGCGCCTCGACGAGGGGCTCGATCGTGGTGCTGCATGCCATCGGCACCACGGCAGATGCGCTGCCCTCGATGATCTGTGGCCTCAAGGCCAAGGGCCACAAGGCCGTCACGCTCACCACGATGTTCGGCGATCCGGCGGCGACGCCGGGCGATGGGGCAGGATCCACCTCGACAACGCCTGTGGCCACCGGTGGTGATGCGCCGCCAGCCCCGGGAGAGAGGGCCTGATGTCGTCCGACTGGATCATGATCTGCGCGACAATCGTGATGTTCGTGTCGCTCTTCGGGGCGCTCGGGCTGCTGCTGGTCGCCTGGCGCCGCCAGGGGATCCTCAGCGGCCTCAAGTCCCGCGAGCAGCAGGGGCTCGGCCATTCGGCACCAGTGGCCACCGACCGGCTGCAGGCGCTCGCCAGCCGCGAGGGCACGTCGCAGGGCGGACTGCCCATGCCGAGCAGCACCGGCAACGGCGCGACCATCGGCATCATCGCCGGGGTGCTCGCCGTCATCGTGGTGGGCGGCTTCGCGGGCTGGTGGTTCCTCGTGCGCGGCGATGGCTCGTCGAGCACCGCCGGCACGGTGCCCATCACCAAGCCGGCCAACGGCGCGCTGGGAGCCGACCCCGACGCCGTGGTGCCCGAGGATCCGCCGGCCATCCAGGACCGCGCCGCGTACACCGTGGCCGTGCTCAACGCCAGCGGCGTCAGGGGCGCCGCGGCCGATCGCGTGGCGCCCAAGGTGGAGACCGCGGGCTACCGGGTGGGGCAGGTGGGCGATGCCAACGACCAGGACCTCGCGACGACGGTGGTGATGTGGCGCCCCGGCAAGCAGGCCGTGGCCCAGAACGTGGCCAAGGACCTCGGCATCACCCGCGCGCCGCCTATCGACGGCGTGGCCACTGACGCCATCGGCGAGGCCGACGTGGTGGTGGTGGTGGGCAAGGACACCGCGGCGGGCCCGTGAGCGCCGACCCCGGGAGGGCCGATGAGGACTATCGCCTCGGGCTGCGGACGCTGCTCGTGCAGATGGCGCCTCCCTACGGCTTCACGCTGGCCGCTTTTTCCTCGGCTGCCCTGGACGTGCACTTCCAGGGCAGCCCCCCGGATCCGTGGGACATCCTGCTGTTCATCCTGGGCGCGTTCTCCGGATACGCCGTCATGGCGGCGGCCACCACCGGCCTGCGCCTGCGCGTGCACCCGCGGCCCATCCCGATGAACATATGGCAGATGGTGCATGTCGTCCCCCTGGGGGTCGTCTTCCTGCTCGCGCTGGCGTCGGCGTACTTCGTGGGCTATCCGGTGGCATGGTTCACGAGCGGGGCGGCGCTCACGCTCGGGTATCTCGGCTCGCTGGCGTGGGTGCTGCGCTTCCTGCGGCGCCGCGAGGACCCCATGCTGGGGCGCGGATGAGCGCGGATCGCCTGCGCGCCCTGGCCGATGGCCCCTCACCGGTGGTGCTGCCCGGCGTGTACGACGGGCTCTCATCGCGCCTCGCCGTCCAGGCGGGGTTCACGGCGCTCGTGGTATCCGGCTACTCCGTTGCGGCCTCCCGCCTCGGCCTACCGGATTTCGGCTACCTCACGCAGACCGAGATCACCGATGCGGCCCGCGACCTGGTGGCGGCCGTGCCCGGCGTGCCGGTGATCGTGGACGCCGACACCGGCTATGGCAACGCGCTCTCCGCGGCGCGCACGGCCCGCCTACTGCATGGCGCCGGGGCCGCCGGCATCATCATCGAGGACCAGCAGTGGCCCAAGCGGTGCGGCCACATGGACGGCAAGAGCATCGTGGCGCGCGATGAATGGCTCGCCAAGATCCGTGCCGTCACCGACCTGCGTGACGAGGGCATCGACCTGTTCCTCATCGCGCGCACCGATGCCCGCGGGCTCGAGGGCCTCGACGAGGCCATCGCGCGCGGTCGGGCCGCCGCCGACCTGGGCGCCGACGCCATCTTCGTGGAGGCGCCCCTCGACCGTGACGAGCTCGCCCGCATCGGCAGCGAGCTCGCCGGCGCCCGTCCGGTGGCGAACATGGTGGAAGGGGGAAGGACCCCCATCGTCCCGACGCCCGAGTTGGGTGACATGGGATTCCGCCTGGTGCTCTGGGGCATCAGCGCGATCCTCGCCGCCGGCCACGCCCTGCGCGCCACCTACCGGGCCCTCGCGGGAACCGGATCGGGGCCGGACCCATCCTCGCTGATGACGTTCGGCGAGATCACGGATGCGGTCGGCCTTCCCGGCCACCGTCGCCTCGACGAGCGGTACTCCGCCTAGCCCAGGTGTCGCGGCATCGGGGGTCTTGCGCCCGGCCCCGATGGTGTCCCCCGATTACCCTGAGCCCGACGCCGTATCATCGTCGGGCAACAGTCCCCGGATCGGAGTTCACATGGCTGATGACCAAGTCCACGAGGTGCGCGTGCACCTCACCCGCGAGCAGGCCCCCATCCGCAAGGCCGTGCTCGAGATGACCGGCACCGACGTCACCTTCGGCGTGCCCGGCTGGCAGGGCGAGCACTACGGGTTCGAGCCCGGCGCGGTGCCCGAGTACCCCGGCACCCTCGACTACCTCGTGGCCTCTGTGGCCGGGTGCCTGATCGGCACCTTCGGCGGCACGCTCAAGGCGCGCGGCATCACGGCCACCGGCGACGACCTGGTGGCGGACGCCATCGGCGAGGTCGGAGTGGACGATGACAACGTGCTGCGCCTGCGCCGCATCATCGTGCGCTACACGCTGAAGGCCGCGCCCGAGCACCACGAGGCGGCCGAGCGCTGCAACCAGATCCACGCCCACCACTGCCCCAACGCACGGTCCGTGGCGGCCGCCATCGACATCGTCACCGAACTCGACTTCGTGCCGGTGGAGGAGAAGGCGGGCGCGCCCGCCTAGGGGCCATGCCCGACTACGAGGTGTCGGTGGACATCGCGGTGCCGCCGGAGACGGCGTGGGCCCTGCTGCGCGACCCCTCGGGCATCTCGCAGTGGCATCCGGACTACGTGCGCAGCCACCCGGTGCGCGACGTACGGGTGCTCGAGCGCGCGGACGGCACCAAGGTGCAGGAACGCTTCATCAGCTGCGACGACGACGAGTTCGCGCTGGTGTCGCGGGTGACCGGTGGCCTGCCGGTGGAGGGGCACATGAACGTCTTCCTCGTGAAGCCCCTGCACCCCGGGTGCCGGGTCACCTGGTGGACACGCGCCGAGCCCGACGCCTCGGGGCTGGACCCCGGTACGTGGATCCCCGCCGAGCACCACCGTGCCCTGCTGGCCCTGCGCGACTACCTGGAGGATCAGTAGCGACGATGCGCGCGGGGGTGGCGGAAAAGGCCCTGAGCAGGGAACTCCTCGGGTAGGACTCGAACCTACAACCCTCCGGTTAACAGCCGGATGCTCTACCATTGAGCTACCGAGGATCGGCGAGCCGGGAGTCTAGATGACGACCGGCTCGTTGTGCTTCGCGGGCGGGGGCCGGAACCGGTGCAGGTGCACCACCGGCCCCGTTTCGTCGATTCGCCCGGGCACGGGCAGGTCGTCCCGCGCGTGGATCCACCCCGCGCCCTGCATTCCCTCCACGAAGGCGCGGGCGTCGGGGCGCCGCGGATCGGCGATGATCACCTCGCTGGCGGGGCCGCACAGCGCCGGTATGAGCACCCCGAGGGCCGTGCCGTTCCGGGCCTCGTAGAGGATGTCCGCGCCGACCACCAGGTCGAAGGGGGCGCGCGCGAGCACGCCCGCGGGCGGGTCGCGCCAGTCCACCACCTCGGCGTCCACCGCGAGCCCCAGGTTGCGGGCGTTCCAGCGGCTGAACTCCACCGCGGCCGGGTACCAGTCGGTGGCGAGGGCGGCGGCTCCCCGCATCGCCGCCACCATCGCGCCCGTGCCGATGCCCGCACCGAGCTCGATCACGCTGCGCCCGGTGAGGTCCATCCCGGCCAGAACGCCGCACAGCACGCGGCCGCTCGGCCACACCTCGGCCCAGTACGGCAGCCGCTCGTCATCGGCGAACTCGTCCTCGTCGAGCAGGTCCTCGGCCGAGGGCGGCCGCCGGACGCGCAGGCGCAGGTCGCCGGCGGGGACGTCCTCCCACACGGTGCGCGGATCCTCGGGATGCACGCGGCGCAGCCTACCTTCGCGCCCGCGCAGCTGGTGGGGTCGGCTCGCCGGCCCCAGGGCGCTATAGTCGGCGACCGTCCGACCCCGAGGGGAGTTCTTCCAGATGAGCGACGAGACCGAGCAGGAGGCCGCGAAGGCCGCGGAGCAGGCACCTGAGGCCGACGCCGCCGTGGCCACCGACGAGGTGCCCGCCGAGGACGCCCCGGCCGGGGAGCCCGCTGCCGACGAGTCTGCCGAGCCCGTGGCCGAGGCCCAGGAGGTCGCCGCGGCGGCTGAGGAGGAGGAGGGCACGCCTGCCGAGGAGTACGACGCCGAGGAGATCGCGTCGACCCCCCGCGCACGCGAGGGCCTCGCAACACTCTACCTCTGCGAACGCGGTCACCGCACGCTCTTGATCTGGAGCGAGCCGCCCACCGCGTGCCGGGCGCCCATCTCGGCCAAGGCCGAGTGCGGACGGCCGGTGTACCACTCCACCGAGCTGCCCGAGCAGGTGCAGAGAGCGCTCAACCCGCTGAAGGCCTCGAAGAAGTCGTCCAAGGGCGCCGGCTGAGGCGACGCGACGCCCCGCGGGGCATCGGCTAGGCGGAGGTCATCTCCTCGGCGCGCCCGACCATGCGCTCCATCTCGCGGAAGCCTGGATCCCAGCACGCCGGGTCGGACAGGTCGACGCCCAGCGGGCGCAGCAGGTCGGCCGGCTCGGCTGATCCGCCGGCTGCCAGGAATTCCAGGTAGCGCGGCACGAAGTCGTCGCCGTCCTCGCGGTAGCGGGCGTACAGGGCCAGCGTGACCAGGTGCGCGAATACGTACGCGTAGGTGTAGAAGCGCGTGGAGATGAAGTGGGGGATGTACGACCAGCCGAGGCGGTAGCCCTCGGGCATCTCCACGGCGTCGCCGTAGTACGCGGCGTTGCGCGCGAGCCAGATCTCTGACAGGCGGTCGTCGGTGAGCGTGGCGCCCTCGCCGCGCATGCGGTAGGCGTCCTGCTCGTACCGGGCGAGCACCGTCTGTCGGAATACCGTGGCGAACGACCCCTCCACCCGCTCGCACACCAGCGCGGTGCGGGTGGCCTCGTCCTTCTCGGTGGCCATCAGGTGGTCGAAGGCGATGATCTCCGCGAACGTGGAGGGCACTTCTGCCAAGGCCAGGCCCGTATGGTACGACAGCGCCGTCTGGCGCTCTGACGACAGCGTGAAGTGCATGCCGTGCCCCAGCTCGTGGGCGAGGGTCATCACGTCGTCCATGCGGTCGGTGTAGTTCATGAGCATGAACGGCTTGGCGTCCTGGGCCACCGATGCGCAGAACGCGCCGCCGCGCTTGCCCGCGCGTGGCTCGGCGTCGATGCGCTCCTCCTCGAAGAAGTCATCGGCGATGTCGCCGATGCGCGGCGAGAACGCCCGGAACGACGACCCGATGATCCCCCGCGCCTCGGGGAAGAGCACCTCGCGCGCCTCGCCCAGCGGTGCGTACTGGTCGGCCAGGTGCAGGGTGTCGAGGCCCAGCTGGCGGGCCTTCACGCGGAACCAGCGCTGGGCGAGGCCGTAGTGCAGCTCCACCGACGACATCATCGACTCGATGGCCGGACCCGGGACCTCGTTGCGCAGGTGGGTCGGGTCCATGGGGTCGTCGTAGTCGCGCAGGCCATCCATGGCAAGGCGGTCACCCACGAGGGTGTCGTAGCAATGGGCCAGCGTGGGGGAGTGGGGCCCAAGCGTGGCGTACAGCGTGTCGAGCGCCCGGAAGCGCACCTCGCGATCGGGGTTGCGCACGCACGCGAGCAGGCGGTCGATCGTGTGCGGCTCCATGCCGTCGCCGGAGTCGAACTCCGCCTCGAGTGTGGACGTGATGCGTCCGAAGAGCGTCTGCCAGGCGCTGGCGGCAGCCGGGCTGCGCTCGGCCAGCATGCGCTCCTCGGGCTCGGTGAGCGTGTGGCGCTTGAACCTGCGCGCCGACACCAGGTGGTGGTGGTCGGCAACCACCTCGGGCGCGGCGGCCAGCCGCGTCGCGACGTCCTCGTCGAGCTCGAGCCACTCGAGCTCGAAGAACCGCAGGGCGTTGGCGGCCTCCACCATCGAGCGGTCCATCAGGGCGTCGAGGTCCTGGTTCTCGGGGTCGCTCACGTCCACCGATTCCCGCAGTGAGGTATAGGAGTGCAGGCGCCCGATCTCGTTCTCGATTCGCGCCACCTCGGCCAGTGCGGCGGCAAGGTCGGGGCCGTCCATGCCGGCCACGGTGCCCCGGTAGCGGGCCTCGAAGGCCCGGCAGTCATCAAGCGCCTTCGCGAGGCGGTCGCGGCAGTCATCGGCGGATGCGCAGAGCGGAGAGAGGTCCCAGCGCACCCCCTCGGCGCGCGGCGCGGAATCGGTCGTCGTCATGGGCCTGACGTTAGCCGAGCGCTGCCGCCATGAGGCGGTCGACGGTGTCCTTTGGCAGCGGCGGATCGCCCGTCGCGCCGGGGTGATGCGGGCTCGTGGGCCGGTGGTAGTCGGATCCGCCGGATGCGATGAGCCCGTACTTGCGCGCGAGGGCCGCGTAGGTGGCGAACTGATCGGGCGAGTACTCCGGCCGGTGCACCTCGATGCCGGCGAGCCCGGCCCGCGCCAGGCGTCCCACGAACGGGTCGAGGTGCACGTCGTCGAGCTTGAGCGTGTACGGGTGCGCCAGCACCGGCGCGCCCCCCGACTCGCGCACGAGGGTGACGCCCTCCTCGACGCCGAGGCCGCCCGATCCCACGTACGCCGGGCGGCCGTCACCCAGGTAGAGGTCGAAGGCGTCCCTGCGCTCCGACACGTGCCCGGCCCGCATCAGCGCCTCGGCGATGTGGGGCCGCCCCAGCGGGGCACCCGCCGCTCCATCGAGGAGGTCCTGCCAGTCGAGGGGCACGCCCATGTCGTTGAGGCGGGCCACCATCTCCCTCGCCCGCTCCACGCGCTTTTCGCCAAAGCCCGCGACGAGTCCGGCAAGCGGCTCGGGCGCGGCGTCGGGGAAGTACCCAAGCAGGTGCATGCTGCCGTGCGGTACCTTGATGGACAGCTCGATGCCGGGGATGATCTCCACCCCGATCGCGCCGCCCGCCGACTGCGCCTCGGCCACGCCCGCCAGGGTGTCGTGGTCGGTGATGGCCAGCACCTCGACGCCCCGCTGCGCCGCGTACTCCACGAGGTCGACCGGGTCATGCGATCCATCCGACCGGTTGGTGTGGACGTGCAGGTCGTGCGCCATTGGCGGCCGACGGTACCATCGCCCCTGCCATGGCACGCATCCGACGGGACATGGGCGGCAACGCCAACGTGGTGTACTCCAGCGAGGCCGGACGCATCGAGGCGGGCGCCCCGTCGAGCGGCGGCGCGGGCGAGGGGGCGCCGTCCCCGGGCAGTGCCGACGGCATCGTGCGCGTGTCGCGCACCACGGCGGGGCGCAGGGGGAAGACGGTCACGCTGGTCACCGGGTTGCCCCCGGCCGACCTCGGCGACATCGCGAAGGAGCTCAAACGCCTGTGCGGGTCGGGCGGGGCCGTGAAGGACGGCGTGGTGCAGGTGCAGGGCGACCACCGCGACAAGGTGGCGGCCCACCTCGGCGCAAGGTTCCGGGTGAGGATCGCGGGGGGGTAGGGGGCGGGAGCGCCGGGTAGCGCCGGACACCGCGGGCGCTAGGCGCGCTCGACGGCCAGGCGGCGCCCGGTGGCCTTCCTGAACACATCGGCCTCCTGGCGCGCCGACCACATGGCCACGTCGACGTCGCCATGGGCGCGCAGCCACAGGATCACGGTGTCGGCCGAGATCGCGCAGTCGATGCCGGTGATCGCCCGCGCGCGGCCCACCTCGAGCTGCTCGGCGATGCGCAGGAACGCCGCGAGGCGCAGGATGCGGTCCTCGTCGCGGCCCTTGAGCAGCGCGCTGAGCGCGCCGGGCGACTGGATCGACTTGCGATGCCCGCGCACCAGCTGGGCGATGATCACCAGCTCGCGGTGGCGGAAGCCCGGCAGGCCGGCGTTCAGCACCAGGTAGTGGCCGTGCTTGTGGTGGTCGTTGTAGTCCACGAGGGTGCCCACGTCATGCAGCACCGCGGCGGCCCGCAGCCACTCCCGCTCGCGCGGGTCGCCATCGTGCACGCCGAGCCTGGCCAGGCCGTCGAAGATCTCCAGCGCGAGGCGCGCCACCTGCTCGCAGTGCGGCCGGTCGTAGCCGTACACCTCCGCCAGGTCGCGCACGCTCGTGGCCCGCACGTCCTCCACCAGCGGGGGGTCGGCCGGCGCGAGGTAGGCCTCCCAGAACACTCCCCAGCGAAGGCCCTCGGCGCAGATCTCCGTCCGGTCCACCTCGGCGGCCTGCATGAGGGCGTCGAGCACCACGGCGCCGGCCAGCATGATGTCGGCGCGATCGGACTTGACGCCGGGGATGCGCCTGCGCTCGCGACGCGGCAGGGCGGTCATGCGCGCGATCAGTTCGCCCAGGGCGTCGCGGCCCAGCAGGTAGCCATGCACCTCGCCCAGCGGATACCCCGATGCCTTCTGCGCCATCGCCGCCAGCGTGCGCACGGCCCCGCCCATGGCCACCAGCCGGTTGGCGTCCGAGATCCAGCCCTCGAGGCGGAACACGTCGAGCGCATGCCGCTTGAGGGCCCGCACGTCGTCGCGGCCCTGCTGGTCGCCCGCCATGAAGGCATCGGTCATGCGCACGGCGCCAAGCGGCCGGCTGATCGACCTGGTGAGCAGGCGATCCTCCACCAGCCCCACCTGGATGCTGCCGCCCCCGAGCTCGGCCACGAGGCCGTCGGTGAGCGTGGTGCCGTTCACCGCGCCGATGTACCCGTAGCGCGCCTCCTCCTCACCGGACACCACACGGGCCGGCAAGCCCGCATCGGTGATCGCCTGCAGCACCTCGTCGCCGTTGGGGGCATCGCGGATGGCGCTGGTAGCCACCGCGCGCACCTCGTCGATCTCCGAGCAGTCGCAGAACCGCGCGAACAGCCGGGCCACCCGCGCGGCGCGCTCCACGGCATCGGCCGCGATGGGGCTGCCCGGCGGCGTGCCCTCCGTGAGCCGCACCACCTCGCGCACCTCGTCCACCCGCCGGAAGGGTCCGCCGGGCGTGTAGTCGAACACCACGAGCCGGAACGTGTTGGATCCCAGGTCCACCACCGCGAGGCGACGCGTCACGCCCGTGGCGACCCGCGGCCGCGCTACCCTAGACCCCATGTCGACCGGCCCGCTCGATCCCCCGTCCGTTGGTGAGTCGGGCGAGGCGCTGGCACCCAGCGCCCCGCGCCATCTCGCATGGCCGCGGCACTTCGACACGGGCGACGACGTCGAGGATTCCTGGGTGAGGGCGCTCGCCGCGTTGCCCGCCGATGACCGCGCCATGCTGCTGCGCGCCGACGCGTTCGAGCGCGAGCGGCACGAGGGCCAGACCCGTCGTGGCAGCGACACGCCGTACTGGCTTCACCCTGTGCGCGTGGCCATGGGGCTCATGCAGTGGGGGGTCACCGATCGCGACGTGCTGGCTGCCGCGCTGCTGCACGACGTGGTGGAGGACACCGTCACCACGCCCGAGGAGATCCGCAGCGCGTTCGGCGTGCGCACCGAGAATCTCGTGGTGTGGCTCACGGCACCCGACGCACGGGTTGCGGGGGATGCCGTGCGCGACTACTACCGTCGGCTTCTGGAGCAGGGGCCGCCTGATGCGCACCTCCTCAAGATCGCAGATCGTTCGGACAACCTGCGCAGCATCCAGGCGCTGGTCATGCGCACCGGCGACCGGCACCGTCGCTGGGCCGGCACCTACCTCACCCGCACCCAGTGGCAGGTGCTCCCGTTGGCCGCCGAGGCACCCTCTCCCGCGCGCGTGGCGCTGGTCACGGCGATGGCCGATCTGGCGCCCTTGGTGGAGCCCCTCGGCTTCACCGAGCCCTAACAGCACCTCCATGCGGCCGTTGCACGGCCGGGAGTTGGATTCTCCCCAGATGAGGTGGGTTCCAACACCACGACGGGAGGAGACAGTGGGCACCGTCTTCGACATGCGGAGCAGGGAGGCCGTCGACATGGATCGTGTCGCCGCCCTCCTCGACCGGCTGGAGTGGAGGCTGGACGAGCCGTGCTCCGTGCCGGGGTGCTCGCACGATGGGGAGTGCTGCGGCGTCGCCGGGGGGCACGAGCTCCCCACGGCCGCCTAGGCCTCCTGGGGGTCCGGGGGGCGTCATGTGCCGGGACAGGGCTCCGTCCCGGGCGCAGGCGCCCCCCGTGGCATCTCCCGGCGCCCGGCCGCTAGTGGCCGGGCAGCGGGATCTCGGCCAGGTAGGGAGGGCCGGGAAGCGGCGCGAGGCCCAGGCGGCCCGCCGCGAGGTCGATGAGGGCGTCGCCGGCCACCTCACGCCGCCAGCCGCGCCCCAGGGGGAGTTCCTCGACGGCACCCTGCATGAGCACACCTGCGAGGAAGGCGTCGACGTCGTCGCGCGTGGCCACGAGGGTGGGCGCCAGGTCGACGTCCGCTGATCGCGCCGTGAGCAGGATCTGCGCCAGCGGCGTCAGCGTGTCGAGCCGCGCCTGCACCTTCGCGGGCAGGGGCGGGCCCAGCGCGATGGGCGGGTCGCCCGCGGCCTCGTCCATGGCGGCGATGAGCGACTCGGCCTCGCGCTCGCGCATGGCCGATGGCACGCCGCGCTCGTCCAGCAGCACCCCGGGGCCCTTGGGCCGGCGGCGGGCGATCTCGATCAGCGTGCGGTCGGGCAGCAGCCAGCCCACGGGGCGGTCGCGGCGCCGGGCCTCCATCTCGCGCCACGCCGCGGCCCGGCGCAGCACGGCGCGCTCGGCCGGCTGCAGGCGGCCCTGGCCCTTCACCCTGCGCCATGCCTCGTAGGGGTCGGGAGCCACCCGGGCCGTGGGGCCGTAGCGGCGCTCGTGCTCCTCGAGGACCCACTCGGTGCGGCCCAGGACAGCGGCCCGACGCATGAGCGTATCGACCATCGCGAACAGGTGCGCCACGTCGGTGGCCGCATATTCGAGTTGGGCCGTGCTGAGGGGGCGGCGCGACCAGTCGGAGTACCCCTCGGTCTTGGGCACGCGGATGTCCAGCACCCGCTGCAGGAGGGCCCCCAGGCTCTGGCCGGCGCCGAGCCCCACGAAACCCCCGATCAGCTGCGAGTCGAGCAGGTTGGTGGGACGCACGTCGAACCCCAGCGCGAACAGCGTGAGGTCGGCGCTCGGCGCGTGCATCACCACCTCCACCGCTGGATCGGCCAGCAGCGCCGCGATGTCGTCGAGCGCGCCGCCCTCGACGGGGTCGATGAGGGCGATCTCGTCGGGGGTGGCCACCTGTGCGAGGCAGGGGATGGGCGCGTACGTGCGCTCCCACAGGAACTCCACGTCGAGGGCCATGCGCCCGTGGGTCCTCACGCGTCCGGCGAGGTCGGCGACCTCCTCGGGCGTGACGATGATGCTCGTCCGCTCGCTCACGACGCCTAAGATTAGGCGTAGTGCAGGTAACAGGGCTGACCAAGTCGTTCGGACCCCGCACGCTCTTCGCCAACGTCTCGTTCCGGATCGGTCCCGGTGACCGCCTGGCCGTGGCGGGGCGGAACGGCGCGGGCAAGACCACTCTGCTGAAGATCCTCGCCGGGCTCGAGGATGCCGACTCCGGGTCGGTGTCCATCCCGCGCGGCGAGCGCGTTGCCCTGCACGACCAGCGGCCCAGCACCCGGGCGGCCGGCACGGTGCGCGAATACGTGGAGCAGGGGCTGGCGCATGCGCGCGACGCCGAGGACCGCATGGCGGCCCTTGAGGCCCGAATGGCGGATGGCGACCACGGGCCGGCCACGCTGGCCGAGTACGAGCGCGCGCAGTCCGATCTCGAGGCCGCGGGCGGGTATCACTGGCGCGCCTGGGTGGAGCGGGTCACGCGCGGGCTGGGGCTGGGCGACGACCACCTCGACCGCCCGCTGGCAAGCCTGTCGGGCGGGGAGCTCACGCGTGCGTCCCTGGCGCGCGCGCTGGCGGGGCGACCCCAGGTGCTGCTGCTGGACGAGCCCACCAACCACCTCGACCTCGAGGCCATGGAGTGGCTGGAGGGCATCGTGCGCGACATCGGCGCCGCGGTGGTGATCGTGTCGCACGACCGCTGGTTCCTCGAGTCGACGGCTACGTCGGTGCTCGAGATCGCGAACGGCCGCGCGAAGGCGTGGCCCATGGGTTACTCGGCGTTCCGTCGCGCGCGCGCCGAGGAGGACGCCCAGCAGGCGGCGCTGGCCGACGGGCGTCGCGAGGAGATGGAGCGGCTCGAGAGGTTCGTCACGCGCTGGCGGGCCGGCACCAGGGCGAAGCAGGCCAGGTCGCGGGCGCGGAGGCTCGAGCGCCTTGATCCCATCGCCGCGCCGAGCCGCGAGAAGTCGCTGTCGTTCGGGTTCCCGAAGACCGACAGGCCGGGACGCGTGGTGCTGGAGGCCGACGAGCTGAGGGTGGAGGTCGCAGGCCGCCCGCTGGTGGACGCCGCGGGGTTCACGATCGAGCGTGGCCAGCGCGTGGCCGTGGTGGGGCCGAACGGGGCGGGGAAGACCACCACGGTGGAGACCCTCCTGGGGCGGCGCGAGGCCGCGGCGGGCCGCGTGAGCATGGGGCACAAGGTGCTGCCGTCCTACTTCACGCAGCACGCACGCGAGTATGACGGCCAGAAGAGCTTGGCCGAGACCGTCAAGGCCGGCACGGCGCTCACCGAGGCCGAGGCCCGCACGTTGCTCGGCAGGTTCCTCTTCAGCGGGGACATGGGCGACCGCCCAGTGGGGGACCTCTCGGGCGGCGAGCGCCGGCGCCTGGGTCTGGTGGAGCTGGTGGCCGAGGGCGGCAACCTTCTGGTGCTCGACGAGCCCACCAACCACCTCGACGTCGAGAGCCGCGAGGCGCTCGAGGATGCCCTGCTCGCCTACGACGGCACGGTGATCCTGGTTTCGCACGACCGGGCGCTCATCGACGCCGTGGCCACGCACACGCTCTCCCTCGAGGCCGGCACGGCCCTCATGCGCGCCGGCGGGTACGGCGACCTGCTCGCCTTACGGCAGGGTGCTGCCGAGAGCGCTCCCGGGGCATCCGCGGGCAATGGCGAACCGGCATCCCGCGGCGCGGGGCGCGGCACGAGCGGAAAGGGCGGGAGGGCCGCGAAGGGCGGTGGGCCGGGCGCGCGCGCAGGGGGCGGGGCCGGCGGCGATGGCACCCCGCGACGGTCGAACGGACGCCTCGCGCGCGAGGTGAGCACGATCGAATCGCGCATCGCGGGAATCGAGGACGAGATGGCCGCGGTGGAGGCCGAGGTGGCCGAGGCCGGCGCCGCGGGTGACGTCGATGAGGTCATGCGCCTCGGCGAGCGTCATCGGCAGCTGCAGGAGGATCTCTCATACGCCATGGCCGAGTGGGAGGACAGGGCCGCGATGCTGGCAGAGGGCACATGAACGAACCGGGCTTCACCGACGACATCTACGCGCGCCTCACCGGCATCTGCACCCCGGTGCAGGTGCTGTCGGGTGATGAGCTTCCCGCGGCAGCCCTGCATGGGCCGATCGGCTTCGTCTCGGCGGGCCGCCTCGCGGTGGTGGTGGATGCCGAGGCGGGACGCACCCGCACCATCGCGCTGCTGCAGGAGGGCGACGCCCTCGCGCTCACCGGCGGCGGGTGGCCGGGCGCTCCGGGCGCACGCGTGCGCGCCGCCACCGATGCTGAGCTGCTGGTGCTCACCGGGTCGCTCGATGATGTGCTGTGCAGCGACTCCGCGCTGGCCGCGTGGATCATCCGCGCGCTGGCCTTCGCCGTGGCCGATCGCGAGCTCTCGGCGGCCATCGCGCTGGAGCCCCGCCTCGAGCGGCGCCTCATCCTCAAGCTGCGCCAGTTGGCCCAGCGCTGGGGCAAGGTCACGCCCGACGGGGTGAGGCTCGACCTGAGGGTCACCCACCAGGAGCTGGGCGACATGATCGGCGCGGCCCGCGAGTCGATCACGGTGGCGCTCGGCCGCCTGCAGGAGCAGGATGAGATCACCGTGCGCCGGCGCACGGTGGTGCTGCGCCAGATGGATGATCAGCCCGGGGCGGCCACCGACAGCGCGTAGCGCCCGAGCGGGTCCTCGTGCCAGGCCTCCAGCGCGAGCCCGGCGGCCTCGTACATCGCACGCACTGAGTCGGGCGTGAACTTGCACGAGATCTCGGTGCGGATCGTCGATCCGGCCTCGATGGGCACCACGATGCCCAACCCGGCGATGTTCCACGCGATGTCGCGGCGGGCGCGCAGGTGCATCTCGATGCGCGACGCGCGGGCACTCCAGCGCGCCACGTGCGCGAAGCCGGCGGGGTCGGCGTCACCGGCGTAGGCGTGATTGACGTGCCGGATGATGTTGCGGTTGAACTCGGCGGTCACGCCCCGGGCGTCGTCGTACGCGCGCACCAGCACCTCCGGGTCGTGCGCGAGATCGGTGCCCATGAGCAGGCGGTCGCCGGGGCGCAGCAGGCGCGCGAGGCGGCGCATCATCGTGCGGCGCCCGGCCGGGTCGAGGTTGCCGATGGTGCTGCCGAGGAAGGCCACCATGCGCCGGCCGTCCGCGGGGCGGCGCGGGATGCGCGGGAGATGGCGTGAGAAGTCCCCCGCCACGCCGTGCACGCGCGTACCCGGATAGGCGGCGGCGATGTCGGCTGCGCTGGCCGCCACCGCCCCCGGGCTGATGTCGAACGGGATGAACCGGCGCAGCGTTCCCGCGCCCTCCATGGCATCGAGGATCGCCCGGGTCTTGCGGGCGGCGCCCGATCCGATCTCCACCAGCTCGGTGGTGCCCTGCCCGCTCACCAGCTCGTCGATGCGGTCATCGAGGAGTGCCTGCTCGGTGCGCGTCTGGTAGTACTCGTCGAGGTCCGTGATGCGCTCGAACAGGTCGCAGCCGGCATCGTCGTAGAACCAGCGGGCGGGCATCCAAGGGCGCTGTGCGGTGAGGGCGCGGCGAAGCTCCTCGGCCGCGTGGGCGTCTCCAACTGCGGCCACGTGGCAGTCGAGGCGCCAGGGCAGGGCCTGTGCCTGCTGGATGCTCATGCGGCCGGGGGGCGTGGCGCGGGTGCTCACGGGGCGTCCCAAGCCACCCGCACGCCGGCAAAGATCTGCCGGCGCTGGGGGAGGTCCCAGTTGCGGAACGTGGTGCGCGCCGCCACCGACTGCGTGGCCCACGAGCCGCCGCGCAGCACCCGGTACCCGTCGCGGAAGAACGGCTCGGCGTATTCGCGGTACGGGAATGCCCGGAAGCCCGGGTAGGCGTCGAACTCCGTGGACGTCCACTCCCAGACGTCCCCCATCATGTGCGCGCAGCCCGTGGGCGCCACGCCATCGGGGTAGGCGCCCGCGCGCGAGGGCCGGAACGAGACCTGGCCGAGGTTGGCGCGCCCGTCGTGGCGGGCGTTGCCCCAGGGGGCCCAGGCGTCATCCGGCGACGCCGGGTCGTGCCGGGCCGCGAACTCCCACTCGTGCTCAGTGGGCAGGCGCCCGCCGGCCCAGCGGGCATGCGCCTCGGCCTCGTGGAACGAGACGTGGCAGAGGATCTCCGCCGGGTCGACGTCCTCGGTGCACCCGAACCATGTGCGCGCCCATCCGCCCGCGCCGTCGGGCTGCCAGTGCAGCGGAGCCTCCACGCCCTCGCCCTGGCGCCATGCCCAGCCCCCGGGGCTCCAGAGGCGCTCGTCGTGGTAGCCGCCGTCGCGCATGAACTCCAGGTGCCGGCCGATGGTCACGGGGTTGCGGTCGAGGCGGAACGGGGCCACGTCGCGCACGTGCGCGGGCTTCTCGCAGTCGAGGGCGCCGCATGCGCCGTGCGCGCCCATCACGACGGTGCCTCCCGCGATGTGCACCGGTTCGGGGCCGCCGATGCGGTCGTCCCCCGGGGGCAGCGCACCCACGCAAGGCGAGTAGGCGCCTGGCGGCATGAGCTGCAGCGTCTGCAGCAGCGTCTCGTCGTGCTGGGCCTCGTGCTGCGCCACCATGTCCCACACGAAGCCGCCGGCAGTGAGCTCGGGGCCGTCGGGCGACATGTCGGCGTGGCGCATCACCTCGAGGGCCGCCCGGCGCACCGCCTGCATGTACTCGCGCGATTCGCGGCCGTCGAGGATGCGTATCTCGCCGCGCACGGCGCGGGGGGTCTCGAAGGCGTCGTAGGTGGCCTGCAGGTCGGGGTGCAGGGGCCGCTGCTCCGACAGCCGCGTGACGAGCCACAGCTCCTCATACGCCGCGATGTGCGCGAGGTCCCAGGCCGGGGGGCTCATGATGGGGTCGGGAGTGCGGCCCGCCCACTCGTCATCAAGGGGGGCCATGAGGCCGAGCGTCCGGTCGCGCACCTCCTCGAGGCGCGCGGACAGCACCTGCGCGGTGGACATGTCCTCACCTTGCCCGATCACGCACCGGGCCCCCGCATGGTGTGGCCGTACGCCGCGTCACTTTGTGAGGCGGCTCACCGTCCGGCCGGACCGCCCAGGCGGGCCACCACCACCTGACCCGCCGTCGCCCGCACCGCCCGGGGCTATTCGGTGGAGACGTTCGGGTCGGCCTGCTGGGTGACCGGGTGGATCGCGAGGAAGTGATCCTCCGGAGACTCGGCGAGGGGCGCCAGGCGCGCGGCCTCTGCATCCTGCCCCGATGCCGCCAGCGCGGCGCAGTAGGACGCCAGCAGTTCGCTGACGTTGTGGGCGTCCTCCGACTCGGCCTCGAACGACACCAGGCTGACCTTCGCCGCCTTCGAAAGGCGCCGGCGCACGGCCGCCTCGTCGAGGTTCCAGTCGGCCTCCTGGCGCACGTACACCACGCCGCCGGTCATGCCGGAGCACAGCCAGGGGCCGGGGTCGCCCAGCACCACCGCGCGGCCGCTGGTCATGTACTCGAACGCGAAGCCCTTGCAGTTGGCCCGGGCGCCGAGGGCGCCGATGCGGTCGTCGATGGGGCCGTCGGGCTCGCCGCCCAGCACCATGTCGGCGCCCGACAGGCGGATGCCCGCGCGGGCGTCGGCGGCGCCCTGGATGAGGAACAGCCCGCGTTGCGCGCCGTAGGCGAACGACTTGCCAACGTGGCCACCCACCCAGTCGCCGGAGTCCGACAGTGCCTTGAGCACCTGCACCTCGCCGCCCAGCGAGCACTTGCCCACGCCGTCCTGGGCACCCCCGGATACCCGGATGCGCACGCCCTCCACGTTGAAGGCCGCGAGGCCCGATCCCGTGGCCGCGCCGTCGGTGAACTGCAGGTCCACCAGGGTGCCCGCGTGACCCTCGGGGGCCGTCCGCGCCACCTGGGCGGTGAGCTCCTGCGGGGTGTGCAGACCGGTGCGGGCACGTGCGATGACCCCGGCCAGGTCGGTGCCCAGGTTGCGGTCGCGGGCCGTGAGCTCGCTTTCCTCCACGGCCAGCACGGTGGCGGCCTCCAGGGCCTCCTGCGCGGCGTCGGGCGCGCGGTGCGGCGGCGGCGGGGTGAACGGGCGGAAGTACCGCTCGCCATCCTCCGGCGACCCGATGACGCGCTCCCGGGTCGGGGTGAGCAGGCCGCCCAAGTCCATCTCGGAGTGGTGCGTGATCTGGGCCAGGCGGTCGGCGTGGCCAACGAGGTCCTGGATGTTGTCCACGCCCATCTCGCCGGCGATGCGCCGCAGCGCCTCGCCCATCTCGGTGAAGTACCGCATGAGGGCCTCCACCGCGGGCTCGTACTCGCGCGGCACGAAGCGCTTGAGGCCGCGATGCTCGGCTTCCTCCTCGTCGAGCTGCGTCGCGATGCCGACGTGGCAGGTGTCCAACTGGCAACCGCGGCAGATCGTGCAGCCGATGGCCACCATCGCGGCGGTGCCGTAGCCGAGCCGGTTGGCGCCCAGGCAGATGAGCTTGATGGCGTCCGCCGCGGTGCGCAGGCCACCGTCGGCCCAGATCTCCACCCGGTCGCGGATGCCCGCCTCCACCAGCGCGTGGTGGGCCAGCACGGTGCCGATCTCGCAGGGCAGGCCGGCGCGGCGAAGCGCGTGCAGGCGCGCGGCGCCGGTGCCGCCGTCGAAGCCCGACAGCGTGAGCACATCGGCGCCGGCCTTGGCGATGCCCACGGCGATGGTTCCCACCCCGGGCACCACCGGCACCTTCACGATCACCTTCGCGTACGGGTTCGCCGTCTTCAGCTCGTCGATGAGCTGGGCGAGATCTTCGATGGAGTAGAGGTCGTGGTTGTTCGACGGGCTGATTAGGTCGGACCCCACGGTGGCGTTGCGCGCCGCCGCGATGGCCTCGGTCACCTTCGAGCCGGGCAGGTGGCCGCCCTCGCCGGGCTTGGCGCCCTGGCCGATCTTGATCTCGATCCACTCGCAGGCGTTCATGAGAAGTGACGACACGCCGAAGCGGCCGGAGGCGATCTGCACGCCGCGGTTCCTCGGATATTTGCCGTACATGTCGCGGATCTCGCCGCCCTCGCCGTTCATGCACAGCATGTCGGCGCGGTACGCCGCCTCCGCATAGGCGCGGAAGGGCGTCTCGCCCTGGCTGCCGAACGACATGGACGAGATCACGAAGGGCAGGTCCTGGTCGCCCACGCGGCTCGACACCCGGTCGGCCGGAAGCCGCTCGTCCTCGGGCGCCAGCTGGATTCCGATCGCGTGGCGCAGGGCCACGGGCTGCTCGTCCTCGAGCGCCTGGCAGGTCTCGGCGAACTCGTCGTAGCCGCGCTCGCTGGTGGCCACGCGGGCGAGCGCCTTCCACACCTTGGGGTACATGCGCGGCAACTTGACCTTGCCCGCGCCGTCCTCGCCGGCGCGGATCTGCCGGCCCTGCTCGGCCAGCACGTCGAGGCGCGCGAAGTCGAGCCCACGGCCCTCCGATGCGCAGAAGCCGGGGATGCCCAGCAGGTCGAGCACCTCGGGCGCGATGCCGATTGCCGATACCAGGCGGCCGTAGCCGCGGATCTCATGGATGCCAAGCGTCGAGAGCACCTTCTCCATGCCCTTCTGGAGCCCCTCGAGCAGGCGGCCGGCGGCGGCCTCGGGCTCGGGCGAGCCGTCAACGGCCTGCTCCACCATGGCGTAGGGGCACAGCGCATCGGCGCCGAAGCCCACGGCCACCATGACGTCGTGCACGTTGCGGATGCCCACGGCCTTCAGCACGATGCTCACCCGGCGTCGCAGGGCGACGCCCTCGTCGTCGTGCGCCTCGCGCAGCGCCTTGTCGACGGCGGCCACGGCGAGGTGCGGGTCCATCACGCGCTGTTGCGGGGTGGCAAGGCGGTCCTCCAGCACGAGGATCTCGGCGCCCGCGGCGACGGCGTCCACGGCCATCTCGCGCAGGCGGTCCGCGTGATCGCGCGTGGTGCCGTCGGCGGGGAAGTAAAGGGGAAGCCGCGCGTAGCGGTCAGCCCATGCGACCATGACATCCTCCATCATGGCTACGCCCTGGCCGGCGGCCACGCGGCGCAGTTCGGGCAGGCTCACGTGCACGCACGGGCGCATGGCGCCGAGGATGATGGGCATGCGCAGCTCGCAGCGCTGCGGCGGGACGGGCTCCAGGCCCGCGATCGGCGGGCGACGGCCCAGCACCACGCGCGTGGAGAAATGCTCCACCTCGCGCTCGCGGTCAATCGCCGGGTTGGTGACCACGGCCACGGTCTCCTGCAGGTAGTCCGACACCGGGAGCGCCACGGGCGAGAGCGGTCCGAGGGGGCCATCCCATCCGAGCGACCCGATGGGCTCGGCGCCACGGTCGGCGTGGAACTGCACCTGCTGCTTGTCGCCGTCGATCCAGCCGGCAGAGGCCAGCAGGTCGTCGAGCGGCACGTCGTCGTCGCCGGCGGGCGGCATCAGGTCGGCGCCGTCGCCCACGGGCTCGAGGCCGCCGGCGAGGCGGGCGCGGGCCTCGGCGTGGGGCAGGCCGCCACGGGCGCAGGCGCGCGCCAGCACCTCGCGCTGCACCTCGGGGTACGACAGCACCTGCGGCACGCCGTCGTCGCCGCTGATGAGCGCGATCTTCTCGCCGGGGGCGAGCGGGCGCGGATCGGCCGTGAGCTCGTGCACGGGGATGATCCCCGGCTCCGACGACGCCACGTAGATGTCGGCGGTCTCCACCCACCAGAGCGGGCGCAGGCCGAGCGCGTCCACCGAGAACACCATCTCGTCATACGCACGGGCGGCCAGGGCCACCGGGCCCTGGGCGTACGGGCCCCAGGCCTCGCGGTAATGCACGTAGAGGTCCTGCAGGTCGGTGGGAAGGCGGTGCACCTCGCCGAGGATCGGCGGCAGCGCGAACTCCACGGCCTCGATCAGCGAGAGGCCCTTTTCGAAGATGAGCCCCTCGAGCAGGCGGTTGAGGTCCTGCGAGTCGGATCCGTCGCGCGTGATGGGAAGCCCCAACTGGCCGCACTGCTCGCGCAGCTGCGCGATGGTGTTGATCTCGCCGTTGTGGCCGAGGATCGCGAATGGCTGCACGCGGCTGAAGGTCGGGTAGGTGTTGGTGGAGTAGCGGTTGTGCGCGATGACGCGCGACGACCCGAACGCCGGGTCGGCAAGCTCCGGGTAGAACGCCGGGAGCACCATGGGCTGGCCCAGCACCTTGTAGACGCAGTCGTTTGCCGAGAACGAGGCCACGTGGCACGTGAGGTCGCGCTCGATGGCCACCATCGCGCGATAGCACTCGCGCGATGCGGTGGCGGCGTCGCCGGCCAGCAGCGCCAGCTGCCAGAACACCGGCGGGTTCTCGGCGGCGCGCGGGCCCAGGGCCGAGTGGTCGATCTCGCCCTCGCGGCTGATCAGCACCTCGAAGCCGTGCAGGCGGGCGATGTCGACGAGGCGGGGGAGCTCCTCGTCGGCCTCGGATGAGCCCTCGAAGAACACGTGCGCCACCACGAAGCGGGGGTCGTCGGCAGCTGCGGGGTCGAGGCCCTCGGTTGCGAGGCGCGAGGCCCACACGGCGCGAGGGATGTCCACCTGCAGCCCCGACCCATCGCCTTCGCCGTCAACGCTGCCGGCGCGGTGCACCATCATGTCGAGCCCCAGGAGCGCGCGATCGACGATGGCGCGGCTCGGCCTGCCGTCACGGGTGGCGAAGGCCGCGAGCGCGCAGGCGTCGTGCTCCTTCAGCTCCGGGAGGCCCGGGGGAGGGGTGGTTGCGAATGGCGCAGGCGTCGTCGTCACGTGCTGCCTCTCAGGTCAAGTGGGTACGACCGCGCGGGACCGGCCGCGGTCGGGCCAAGTGGGTAGTGAAGCCGCCCGGAACCCCCCTGTCAACGGGCGACATGACCCGTCCTCAGGGTACCGAACGCCCCATGGCCATGGGGAAAGCGGGATACCATGGCGCCAAGTGGCAAACCAGACCACCGATACCGCTGCCGCAGAGCCCCGATGCCGCTGGCATCCGGAGCGCGGGACCCTCATCTCGTGCTCCACCTGCGACACGCCGATCTGCCCCGATTGCGCCCGCACGGCGGCCGTGGGCATCAAGTGCCCCGAATGCGCGGGCGGGACCCGTCCGGGGTCGGTCACCAGTCGCGTCAGGGGGCTCGACCTGGCACTGCGCACAGGCGGCGCGCCCCTGACGGTGGGCATCATCGCGCTGTGCGTGGCCATCGCGGTCATCGGGCTCGCGCAGGGCGTCACCATCTCGGCCGCCAACGCAGGCATCGCCGTGGACCTCGGCCTGTTCGGCCCCTTCGTGGCCGAGGGGCAGTGGTACCGCATCATCACCTCGGCATTCGTGCATGCCGGGCTCATCCACCTGCTGTTCAACCTGATCGTGCTGTGGTGGCTGGGCGGGGCGCTTGAGCGCTATGCCGGCTCGCTGCGGTTCGGCGCCATCTATCTGGCCAGCATCATCTGGGGGGCCGCGGGCGCGCTGCTGTTCGCCCCCGACGCGCTCACCGTGGGCGCATCGGGCGGCATCTACGGCCTCATGGCCGCGCTGCTGGTGCTCGAGCGCCAGCAGGGAATCGCCCTGCTGGGGTCGAGCGTGGGCATCTTCCTACTGCTGAACCTCGCCATCACCTTCATCATCCCGGGCATCTCGATCGGCGGGCACCTGGGTGGGCTGGCGGGGGGCTTCCTCGCCGCGCTGGCCCTGTCGGCCCTCGGGCGCGGCCACATGGCCTACGGGCGCATGGCCCCGGCGGTGATCGGCGGCATGGTGGCGGTGCTCGTGGGCGGGTTCGCCATCGCCGTCGTGGTGGCGTAGGGCCCCGGGGGCCGGCGGGGCCCGGGGCTAGGCGGGCTCGAGCAGGCGGTGCGCCTGCTCGATGAGCGCGGCCGTGAGCGCCACCGCGGCATCGATGTCATCGGGGTGGCAGGCCTCAACGCTCGTGTGCACGTAGCGGGTGGGGATGGAGATGCAGCCCGCGATCGATCCCTGCCCTGAGAGCTGAAGGCTGGCGGTGTCGGTGCCGCCCTTGTTCGACACGTGCAGCTGGTGGGGGACATCACGCTCCTCGGCCAGCGCGATGAGCAGGTCGACCATTCCACGATGGCCGATGGCGCTGGCGTCCATCACGCGGATCGCGGCGCCCTCGCCCAGGCGCGTGGACGGTCCCTCCTTGGGGGTGCCGGGACCATCGTCGGCCGGGCAGGTGTCGATGGCCACCGCGATGTCGGGGGCGATGCGATGGGCCGCCGTGCGCGCGCCGCGAAGCCCGACCTCCTCCTGCGCGGTGGCCGTGGCGTGCACCTCCATGTGCGACGGCCCGGCCGTGCGCAGCCCCTCAAGCATCACGTACACGCCCACGCGGTCGTCCAGCGCCTTGCCCGTGACCAGTTCGCCCAGCTCGGCCAGGTCGCGCACGCGGGTCGCCACGTCACCCTTTCGCACGAGTTCCTGCGCGCGCTCGGCGGGCAGGCCGAGGTCGATCGTGAGGTCCTCCATCTTGGGGGCCTTGCTGCGAGCGGCCTCATCGAGCAGGTGCACCGGCGTGGTACCGACGATCCCCAGCACGTCCTCACGGCCATGGATGAGCACCCGCTGTCCCACGAGCGTGCGGGGGTCCCAGCCGCCGAGCGGGATGAACTTCACGTAGCCGCGTTCGTCCACGTGGGTGACCATGAGGCCGATCTCGTCCATGTGCGCCGCGAGCATCAGGCGTCCGGCGGCCTCGCCGTCGGGTTCGCGCACGCCGTCGATGCAGCCCATCGCGAGGTCGTCCACGCGGTCGGCGGTGGCCGCGAGCCGGGCCCGGACGATGTCGCGCACGCGGTCCTCGGCCCCCGGGGGCCCCGAGGCCTCGCAGAGCCCGCGCAGCAGCGGCAGGTCCATCACGCGTCGCGCGTCAGGTGCGGGCGCCGGCCGGCCCGTCCCTGAATGGGTCGGTGATGGCCCAAAGGGCGAGGTTGGCGGCCACGAGGGTGATGGTGCCGGGGATCAGCCAGATGCCGCCGCATGCCAGGAACCCGCCGCAGCCACCGACGTACATCAGCGTGCTGCCGAGCGCCGGCGAGCGGCGCACCACGAGGGCGCCACCCACGGTGATGAGCGCCATGAGGAACGCCACCGCGCCTGCCCAGCCCCCCGAGTGGTACCCGAGCGTGTAGAAGATCCCGCCCATCGAGGAGGCCTCCACGGCCACGAACGACGCGAGCACGCTGAGCAATGCGCCGATGCCCCCGAGCACGGCGCACACTGGGCGAAGGCGCTCCTGCAGGCTGGGCTGATGGTCGTCGCTCATGCGCACTCCAGCACGAGCTTGCCGAAGTGCAGGCCGGCCTCTTCGCGCTCATGCGCGGCGGCGGCGTCGGCAAGGGGCCGCACGCTGTCGATCACCGGCACCCACGACTGGGCGTCCACGGCCGCGAGCAGCTGGGCGAACTCCGCCGGGCTGCCCATGGTGGTGCCGAGCACTCCGACCTGCCCGAGGGTGACGGGGCGCACCATCATCTCCACCTTCGCGCCGCCGGTGCCTCCGAACACCACCACGCGGCCGCCCGGCGCGCAGGAGTCCACGCTGCCGGCCCAGGTGGAGCCCACCGAGTCGATCACCACGTCCACGCCGCCGCCGTTGGCGTCCTTCACCGCTGCCGGCCAGTCATCGCCCGCGGTCGCGTAGTTCACGCCCGCATCGGCGCCCAGCGCCGCGGCACTGGCCAGCTTGTCGTCCGATGACGAGGTGACCACTACCTTGCACCCCGCGGCCTTCGCCAGGTGCAGTGCGAAGGTGGCCACGCCGCCGCCGATTCCGATGACCAGCACGGCCTCGCCGGGCTGCACCCGCGCGCGGCTGAACAGCGCGCGCCAGGCGGTGAGCCCCGCCAGGGGAAGCGCTGCGGCCTCGTGCCATGACAGCCGCCCGGGCTTGGGGTAGACGTTCTCGGCCGCGATGACGATCTGCTGGGCGTAGGTGCCCTGGTCGGGGCCGCCGAGGATGCGGAAGCGCCGGCCGGGCGCGCGCTGATCATCTCCCCATGCGAGGGACGGCAGGATGATGACCTCGTCGCCCTCGGCCACGCCGGATACGCCGGCGCCGACGGCGCTCACCACGCCGGCGCCGTCCGACCCCGGGGTAAGGGGGAGTGGCACCTTGGCCACGCCCTTGCGCACGAACACATCGCGGCGGTTGAGCGCCGCGGCCTTGAGCGACACCACGACCTCGCCGGTGCCGGGCTCCAGATCGGGGAGGTCCTCGAGCACCAGCACCTCGGGGCCACCGGGCTCGCTCATGCGAATCGCCCTCACCGCTGCTCCTTCGTCTATCTACCTGACGCAGGCAGGTTACCGGGCCGGCGCCGTGATCAGTCGGACGGCCGGGTGGCGGCCAGCATGGGCTGGATGCCCACGGCCACGCCATCACGCTGCCACGACACCGCGGTGCTGCCGGTGGCGCGGCCCAGCGGCTGCCCCGCGGAGACCGTGACGCCCGCGGTGATGCCGGGCTCGTACGAGGCCAGGGGGCCGAGCCCCACGCGGTCGCGGCCCGGGGCGTCCACCCAGAAGCCCACGCCCGCTGCGGCCGCGCGGCCCCTCGCGATGCGCAGCGTGCCGGACACCGGGGCCACCACCATGGCGCCGGGGGCCGAGGTGATGATCACCGGCCGAGAGCCCGCGGCCCGATAGGCGATGGGGGATCCCTTGGGGGCGGCGATGGGAAAGGCGAAGCCCTCGAGCACCGCCGCGCGGCCGGTGCGCGGGTCGGCACCGTCAGCCATGGTCGATCCGGCAGCGACGGGCGCCAGGCCGCCCCACACCACCACCACGCCGGGGCCGTCGGTCGGGGTGAGCGCGGGAATCACCTGGGGCTGGGTCATGGCGTAGCCGGCGGCGGGCGCGGCTGTGGCGCCGGCCGACGCGCACGTGGGCGCGGGGTCCTGCGCCGAGGCCTGGACCGGGCGGTAGGCATCACCGCCGAGCGTGGTGAAGAAGGCGCTCACCCCCGCGGGCCAGCCGCCGTTGAGGCCCTGCGGGTCGTTGCTCGCGCCCGGGGGGGCCCAGCGTCCGCCGATCTGCGGCAAGGTCACCAACCCGTCGGCGGCGTAGCGGTTGAGCGTGCTCGCGGCCATGGCGATGGCCTCGGCCGGGGTGGCGAACTCGATGCCGGGCCCAAGGCCGAACGGGTTGTTGATCTGCTGCGCCGGGCCGTAGGTCATCAGCATGGTTTCCTGCGCCGCGATGGCCACCAGAACGCGCGGGTCGATGTCGTTCGCCATGCCCTCGCGCACGAAGGTCGTGCCCTGGCCCGCCAGCGGGCTGCCGGCGGCGGCCAGCTGGGCTTCGATGGCCTGGGCATCGGCCTGCGCCGTGCAGCGCAGGGTGTTCGCCCACCCCTCGGCGGACCCTCCGGACGCCAGCATGAGGGCCACGCCGCCCGCGATGAGGACGCTGGATGCGATGCGGGCGATGCGGGGCGTCGACACGTGTCGCAGGTTACCCACGACGCCTGATGGCGATGTCTATACGTTGCAGGTGTGTCAGATCAGGGAGAGCCAAGCCGCGGCCTCGCGATCGGCATGCTCGTGCTCACCGGGCTGGCCTTCGTCGCGATCATTGTCGGCCTGGCGATGGGGCAACTGGCAGTGTCGGGCACGGCGGCCGTTGTGCTGGTGATCCTGTGGTTCCTGCTCCGGTCGATCCAGCGCAGGGGCGGCGACTAGCCCTTTGCCGCGCCCGCCCGTGCCGCCCGGCCAGGTGGCACCGCATCATCGGGTCCCAGGTCGCCCGCCTTCCAGATGCGCAAGACGGCCACGACGAAGGCGAGCACCATCACCACGAGGCTCGCGACGCACCACGGGCAGATGGCCTTGATGAGGAAGATCTCCGCGAACAGGAGCCAGAGCGAGAACAGCAGGCCACCCACGCTCGTGATGATGCCCAGCAGGCGCCCGGGGAATCCCGGCAGGAACGCCGAGATCAACATGAAGGCGTAGGTGACGAACCCGAGGTACGACAGCGAGATGCCCGCGATCTCGGCGTAGTCGGAGCTCTGCACGGTGGCGCAGCCGCCGCCGATCACGCACGTCGGGGAACCCCCGGCCAGCTCCGCCCACGACAGGTAGCCCGTAATGCCCAGCCCGAGAAGGGCGAGGACACCATGGACCACCCGCAGCCTCAGCAGCGTCAGCTGACGGCCTCGATCGCGCTGATCACCTCACTGGAGTCCACCGCGCCGGTGATCACCTTGGTGCCGCCCGGGCCCTTCACCACGAAGGTCGGGGTGGCCGACACGCCGGCGGCCTGCCCGCGGTCGCTCGCGGCGAACACGGCGTTTGCCGCGGCGTCGCCGCCCTTGGCGGCCTTCCAGGCCTCGACGTCCAGCCCCGGCGTGGCGCCCGCGATGCCGGTGAGCACCTCCTCGGTGGCCCAGCCGGAGTTCTCCGTGCCCTGATTGGCGTAGAGCACCTCGGTGTAGGCGAAGCCCTTGTCCTGGGCCGCGGCCGCGGCGATGGCCAGCGCGCTGGAGGAGGAGTCGGATCCGATGAACGTGAGCGGCTCGATGATGAGGCGGGCCGTGCCGTCCTTGACCGGTCCCTTGATGATGCCGGGGATCGTCTTCTCGCTGGCGGTCTTGCACACCGGGCACTGCGCGTCCACGAACTCGCGCACGGTCACCGGGGCGTTCGGCTTGCCGATGGCGAACTCCCCCTGCGGCAGGCCCTTCACCAGCGCGGCCACCTCGGCCCCGCCCTTGGTCTTGGCGGGGGATGCCGCATCGCCGGAGGAGTCGCCTCCCGAGACGCTTACGACGATGAGCGCGACGACCACGGCGATCACCACGACCACCGCTCCGCCGATCAACCAGCCCTTGCGTGACACCCGGACACTCCTCGAGGTTGGGTCATCCGCCCGCGGACACGAGCAGGCGAATAATCGCATGCATCAGGTGATGTCGAAACCCATCTGTTCCGAGGCGGTGCCGTCCATCGGCGGGGTGGTGGCCTCGGCCGTGGCCGCGGCGTCCTGCGCGAGGCGGTCGGCCCGCTCGTTGAGCTCGTGCCCGGCATGCCCCCGCACGAGCCGGGGCTGCACCGCCTCATGCCGGGCGAGCTGCGCCAGCAGGCGTTCCCAGAGGTCACGGTTGGCAACGGGCTTCTTGCCGGCCGTCTTCCATCCGCGCCGCTGCCACGACCCCAGCCAGTCGTCGGTGATGGCCCTGGCCAGGTATGAGGAGTCGGTCACCAGGTCCACCGTCGAGCCGTCCGGCGTGGCGGCGAGGCCCTCGATGGCGGCCATGAGCTCCATGCGGTTGTTCGTGCTGGGGGCCTCGGCACCCGTGAGCACCACCTCGGACCCGTCGGCCGCGATGATGATGGCCGCCCAGCCGCCGCGGGCATCGTCGGTGCCGTTGCCCGAGCAGGCGCCGTCGGTGACGACGGTGACGGGGTGCTGGTGGCGGTGGCTCATGGGCGCGCAGCATAGAGGCGCTCTCGGCACGATCCGCGCGATCCGCGTGGCATCTCCGCCCGTACGGTGGCGCCGTGGCAGTGCTGGTGCTGATTCTCGCGCTCATCCCCGCCGTGGCGTGGGACCTCCGCCGGCGCATCATCCCCGATCTGGTGGTGCTGCCCGCGCTGGCGGCGGTGCTGGTGATCGGGGCGATCGGGGACCGCGCGTGGTGGCAGCCGCTGGCATCGGGCGCGCTGGTGGCGCTGCTGCTGCTGGTGCCGGCGCTCATACGACCCGAGGGCATGGGAATGGGCGACGTGAAGTTGGGCGCGCTGATCGGCGCCGCCCTCGGCGTGGCGGCGGGCCTGCTCGCCGTGCTGGCGGGTCTGGTGCTCGCCGCGGCATGGGGGTTCGCCTTGGCGGTTGCGCGCGGCGCGCGGCCGTCGACGGTGGCCCTGCCGCTCGCGCCGTTCCTCGCCGCGGGGGTGCTGCTGGTGGTCGGTCCGGCGGCCTTCGTACACTCGGCGCATGGAACAGGTCATCGTCACCCGCCTGCGGCCGGCGCCGCCGTACGACCTGCGCCTCTCGGCAGGTGGCAGCGCGGGGGGCACCCGGCGCTGGCAGGGCTCCGTGCTGGTGATGGCGCTCCACACGCCGGCCGGGCCGGCGCGCGCGGCGGTGCGCCAGCGCGCGGACGGCGAGATCGAGGCCGCGGTGCGGGGCCCGGATGCCGCGAGCGCGGTGGATGCCCTGCGGTTCGCGCTCGCCATAGGTGACGACCACGCGCCGTTTCTGCGCAGGGCCCGCCGCGACCCGCGCATGGCGCCGGTGAGCGTGCGGCGCGCGGGGTACCGGCCCGCCCGGCGCGGCACCGTGGCGCAGTCGGTGATCACCGCGGCGTGTGGCCAATTGGTGACCGGGCGCGAGGCCGCCCGCATGGAGCGCGAGATCGTGGCAATGGCGTCCACGCGCGCCGACGACGGACTGGTGCAGCCGCCGACTTCTGCCGACATGGCCGCGCTGCAACCCGCGCGCGCCGTGGCGTCGGGCCTTGCGGCGCGTCGCGCCGGGGCGATGACGCGCGTCGCGCGATCCATCGACCTCGAGCGCCTGCGTGAGGTGCCCACCGACCGCATGACCGCCCGCATCACCCGCGAGCCGTGGCTCGGCCCGTGGAGCGCAGGCGTCATCGGCACCTACGGCATGGGGCGGTTCGACGCCCCCGTGGTGGGCGATCTGGGCCTCATGCGCATCCTCGCCGCCGAGACCGGCCGCTGGCCCGACGCCGACGAGACCCGCGCGCTGGTTGACCGCTACGAGGAGTGGAGCGGCCTGGCCAGCGCATACCTGCTCATGCACCCGCACGCGCGCACCAAACAGGGCGAGCGGCGGCAGCCGGGCCCGCGGAGGCAGCGCGCGGCCTGATGGGGCCGTGGTGCGCGCCTGCAGGGGCGGTATGCTGCGCGCCCGATGGCGCTTACCTACCGCACAGCGGGGGAGTCGCACGGCCCGGCCCTCACCACGGTCATCGAGGGGCTTCCGGCCGGCCTTCCCCTTAGGCCCGATGACATCGACGCCGACCTCGCGCGCCGCCAGATGGGCTACGGGCGCGGAGGGCGCCAGAAGATCGAGACCGACCGGGTACAGGTGACCGCCGGCATCCGCCACGGGCGCACGCTGGGCAGCCCCGTGGCGCTGATGGTGATGAACCGTGACTTCGCCAACTGGTCGGAAGACCGCATGGCCATCTGGGAGCCGGCATCCGAGGTGGATCCCATCACGCTGCCGCGTCCGGGCCACGCCGACCTGGCGGGCATGCAGAAGTACGAGACCGATGACCTGCGCAACATCCTCGAGCGCGCGAGCGCGCGCGAGACCGCCGCGCGCGTGGCAGCCGGCGGCGTGGCCAAGGCGCTGCTGCGCCGCTACGGCATGCAGGTGCGAAGCCACGTGGTGCAGATCGGCCCCGAGGCCGCTCCCACCCGCGACGACTTGGCGCTGTCTGACTTCGACGGCGTTGACGAGAGCCCGGTGCGGTCGCTCGATGCCGAGGCATCCGATCGCATGAGGGCCGCCATCAAGGCCGCCGGCCAGGACAGCGACACCCTCGGAGGGATCTTCGAGGTGTGGGTGTTCGACCCGCTGCCGGGGCTGGGATCGCACGTGAGCGGCGATGCCCGTCTCGACGGCCGCATCGGCCAGGCGATGCTCGGCGTGCAGGCGATCAAGGGCGTGGAGATCGGCGCCGGGTTCGAGCTTGGGCGCATCCGCGGCAGCGCAGCGCACGACGAGATCTTCTGGTCGGAGGATCGCGGCTACCACCGCCGCACCAATCGCTCGGGCGGCCTCGAGGGCGGAATGACGCACGGAGCACCGCTGGTGGTGCGCGCGGCGATGAAGCCCATCGCCACCCTCAGCCGCCCCCTGGCGTCGGTCGACGTGCAGAGCAAGGAGGCCACGGCGGCGTTCAAGGAGCGCTCCGACATCTGCGCGGTCCCGGCCGCAGCGGTGATCGGCGAGGCCGTCATCGCCTTCGTGCTGGCCCAGGCGCTCATCGACAAGTTCGGCGGCGACTCCATCGCATCCCTCGACGCCGCGGTGGATCGCTACCGCGCGGTCCTGGCGCAGTAGCGTGGCCACGGAGCGCTGGATCGCGCTCGCGGGGTACATGGGCGCGGGCAAGAGCACCGTGGGGCGGCAGGCGGCCGACCTGCTCGGGGTGCAGTTCCTCGACGTGGACGACCTCATCGTGGCCCACGCGGGGCAGTCGATCCCCGAGATCTTCGCCCAGCGCGGCGAGCTGTGGTTCCGCCGCACCGAGGAGGACCTCACCCGCGAGAACCTCGCGGCCGAGCCCGGGGTTCTTGCGCTGGGCGGGGGCGCGCTGGGCAGCAAGCGCACGCGCGACCTCTTGGGCCGCACGGCATGGGTGGCCTGGTTGCGCATCGACCCCGAGTTGGCGTGGGACCGGGTGGGAGGCCAGCCCGGGCGCCCGCTTGCCCTGGATCGCGACCGGTTCATCCGCCGCGCAGGCGAGCGCGAGCACGTGTACCGCGAGGCGGCTGATGTGATCCTCGACGGCTCGCTGCCATCGGACGAGGTGGCGCGTGTGCTGGCCGACTGGGCGCAGGACGGAGGCCCCGATGAGGACCAGGCCGGATGAGCACCACCGCCCCCGACCCGGCGATCACCGCGGTGATCGGCGCGCGCGAGGTGCCCGTGCACCTGGGCGCCGGCGCGATCGACCTGGTCGGCCCCCTGCTGGCGGCACGGGGCGAGGGCGACGGCGCGATGGTGGTGGTGGACGACGGCATCGCGGCGGCCGGCGAGCGGGCGGCGGCGTCGTGCCGTGACGCCGGGCTGCGGGTGCACGTGGAGGCCGTGCCGGCGGGCGAGGCGTCGAAGAGCCTGGCCGAGATCGAGCGTCTCGGCCGCGCGTGCGCCCGGGCGGGAATCCGTCGGCGCGACGCCGTGGTGGCGGTGGGCGGCGGCGTGGTGGGCGACCTCGCGGGGTTCCTCGCGGCGTCGTACCAGCGCGGCGTGCGCCTGGTGCAGGTCCCCACCACGCTGCTCGCGATGGTCGATTCCTCATTGGGCGGAAAGACCGGCGTGGACCTGCCCGAGGGCAAGAACTACGTGGGCGCGGTGTACCAGCCCGAGGCCGTGGTGATGGACACCACCGTGCTGGGCACCCTGCCCCCGCGCGAGCTCTCGTGCGGCTTCGCCGAGGTGGTGAAGTACGGGCTGCTGGTGGGCGGGGACCTGATAGAGATAATCGCGGCCTGGCCCGAGCTTCCGGGCCCCGATAATGAGCTGGCCGACCTCATCAGGCGCTGCGCTGAGTGCAAGCTCGAGGTGGTGGCCGAGGACGAGTTCGACCTGGGCCGCCGGGCGATCCTCAACCTGGGCCACACGGCCGGCCATGGCATCGAGGCAGCGGCGGGCTATGGCCTCTACCACCACGGCGAGGCGATCTCGCTCGGGCTGCTCGCCGCCCTGCGCGTGAGCGAACAGCAGCTGAGGCTCGACCCCTCGTGGCGCGACCGCACCGCCGCCACGCTCGCGCGGCACGGCCTGCCCGTGGAGCTCGACCCCTCGGTGGACGTGGACGAGGTGATCGAGATCATGTCGCGTGACAAGAAGTCGGATGGCCGGGCGCTCAACATGGTGCTGCTGCGTGCCCCCGGCGACGTCCTTACCCACCAGGACCCCGACCCGGCCGTGGTGCGCGCGGCAGTGGAGGAACTGCTCCCATGATCACCATCGCCCTGCTGCATGGTCCCAACCTCGACATGCTGGGCCGCCGGCCCTCGCAGCACTACGGCACGCTCACGCTGCCCGACCTCGAGGCGCAGGTGCGCGCCTGGGGCGAGGAGCGCGGCATGCGCGTGGGCACGTTCCAGACCAACTTCGAGGGGGCGTTCCTCGAGCACGTGCACGGGCTCGCCGGCGCGGTGGACGGCGCCATCGTGAACCCCGGCGCGTGGACGCACTATCAGTACTCCGTCCGCGACGCGCTCGAGGTGATGGGGGCGCCGTTCGTCGAGGTGCACCTGTCCGACGTGGACGCCCGCGAGGACTTCCGCACGGCGTCGGTGGTGCGCGACATCGCGCTGGCCACCGTGAAGGGAAAGGGGCCCGAGGGCTATCGCGAGGCGCTGGACATCCTGAAGGCGGAGCTCGGGGCTTGAGCATCCTGGCGCGCCAGGCGCGCATCGGCGAGGTGCTGCGCGAGGAGGGGCTGGACGCCCTGGTGGTGACCGACCCCGTGAACATCCGGTACCTGAGCGGCTTCGTGGGATCTAACGGCGTCCTGGTGGTCGCTCCGGACGGGCGCGTGCTGCTCACCGACTCGCGCTACGCCGCTGCCGCACGCGACCAGGTGGAGGACACCGAGGTGGTCATCGCGGGGCGCGACCTCATGGACCGCCTTGCCGAGGTGGTGCCGCACGGGCGCGTCGGCGTGGAGGCCGATCACGTCACCGTGGCACGTCGTGATCGTTTCGCCGGGCGCCTCTCGGGCGTTGACCTGGTGCCGACCTCGGGCCTCGTGGAGGACCTGCGCGTGGTGAAGGAGGAACAGGAGCTCGACTGCATCCGCGAGGCCACGCGCGTCGCCGATGCCGCGCTGTCGCGCCTGATCGACGGGGGCTTCGCGGGCCGCAGCGAGGCCGCGACCGCCTGGGCGCTCGAGGGCTGGATGCGCGACATGGGCGCCGCTGGCGCGAGCTTCGACATCATCGTGGCAGGGGGTGCGCACGGCGCGCTGCCGCACGCGGTGCCCCGCGCCGCGGCGATCGCGGCGGACACCCTCGTGGTGGTGGACATGGGCGCCCGGCACGCCGGATACGCATCGGACTGCACGCGCACCGTCGCCACCGGTACGCTCCCAGAAGTCCTCGAGGAAGCCTATGCGGTGTGCCTCGAGGCCCAGCGCGCGGCCCTTGCCGCCTGCCGGGCCGGCGTCCTGTCGAAGGACCTCGACTCGGTGGCACGGGAGATCATCGCGCAGGCGGGCCTCGGGGACCACTTCGGGCACGGCCTCGGGCACGGAGTGGGGCTCGACATCCACGAGCGCCCGTGGCTCCGCCAGGAGGGCGGCGAGGTACTTCAAACCGGCATGGTTGTGACGATCGAGCCGGGCATCTACCTGGAGGGGGTCGGGGGAGTGCGCATCGAGGATCTCGTCATCGTCACCGATGACGGCTGCGAGGTGCTCACCCGCGTGCCCACCGACCTGACGACGACCAGCATCTAGGAGCGCCCGTGGGGGCCACCAGCAGCAATGACCTGAAGAACGGATGGGTGCTCGACATCGACGGCGAGCTCGTCAGCGTGGTGTCGTTCCAGCATGTGAAGCCCGGCAAGGGCGGTGCGTTCGTGCGCACCAAGCTCAAGAACATGGCCAAGGGCACGGTGGTGGACAAGACCTTCCGCGCCGGCGAGAAGCTCGAGCGCGTGACCACCGAGACCAAGAGCATGCAGATGCTCTACGAGGACGGCGACTCCCTGGTGTTCATGGACTCCGAGACGTACGAGCAGGTCAACGTGCCGCGGGCGAGCATCGACGCCGTGGACCTCATCGCCCCCAACTCCGAGGTGCAGGTGCTGTTCGTGCGCGACGCGCCCTTCCGCGCGGAGCCGCCCGCGTCGGTGGAACTGCAGGTCACCCAGACCGACCCCGGCGTGAAGGGCGACACGGTGAGCAACGTCACCAAGCCCGCCACGCTCGAGACCGGCGCGACCGTGAACGTGCCGCTGTTCGTCAATGAGGGCGACCGCATCAGGGTGGACACCCGAACCCGGGAGTACATGAGCCGAGCATGAGCACCGAGCCCGCCGCCATCGACATCGGCCTGGTCGATGTCACCCTGCGCGATCTGTGCACCCCGCCCTGGGGGGCGCGCATCGCCCCCGACGACCTGGGGTCCGCCGCCGCTGCGCTGGCTCCCATCGGCGCGCGGGTGATCGAGGTACTCGATCCGCCGTCGGCGCGAGCCGGCATGGACGGCCGCACCGAGAGCCCGCTCGATCGCCTGCGCGTGGTGGCCCGCCAGGCCGGCGGCGCGAACCTGGGCATCGTGGTCACCGGGCGCACCCTTCTTGGCGAGATCGCCCTCGGGTCGGGCGTCGCGGCCCGCCTCATCGCATCCGCCGCCGCCAGCGGGGCGTCGCGCGTGCGCGCCTACGACACCCTCAACGACGCCGACGCCCTGCGCATGGTGGCCGAGGCCGCCCGCGAGGTCGGGATGGGGTTCGTCCCAACCCTCGTGCTGGGCCCGGTGCCGGACGGCGCCGATCCGCGCTGGATGGACGAGGCCCTCGCGCTCGCGCAGCTTCCCGGCGCGACCTCCCTCTGCGTATCCGATCTGGGCGGCAACCTCACCCCGGTGGCGATGGGCCTGCTCGTGGGGAACATGGTGGACAAGTGCCCCATCCCGGTGGAGGTATCGCTGCGCGCCACCGGCGGGCTGGCGTCGATGTCGGCGCTCAGCGCCGCGCTGGCCGGGGCGCATGCCCTGCACGCCTCGGTGGGTGCCGCGGCGCTGGTGGCCGGCCGCCCGTCGGCCGAGGCCCTGCACGTGGCTCTGCACGGCGGCGACCGCGAGTTCGACGTGGACGTGCCCGCGCTGGAGGACGCCGGGCGCATCATCTGGCCGCTGGTGGCGCCCGAGCGGGTGCGCCGCGCGGCCGAGCTCGCCGGCGGCCCTCAGCTGCAGCTGCCGCCCGACCTGGCCGCGGGCCTGCTGTCGCGCCTCAGCCGCCAGGGCCTGGCGTCTCGGGCGCATGAGGCGGCCGAGGAATGCGCGGCGGTGTGCCGCGACCTCGGCGGCGTCACGTTCGCCCCGCCGCTCGGCGAGGCCATCGTCGCGCAGGCCGCGCAGCACGTGATGGACGGCGTGCGCTGGCGCGAGACATCGTCGGAGCTGGCCGACATCGCCCTCGGGCCGCGGGGGCGCCTGCGGGGAGCGCTGTTGGAGGATGCCCTCGCGGTGGCCCGCGGTGCGGGCACCACCGGCGAGCCGCCCGACCTGGCCGCGGTGCTGGCCGCGGCGCCGTCCGACGTGTCGGAGGAGGACGCGGTGATCCTCGCGCAGTTCCCGGAGTCGGGGCAGCGCCTGGTGGATCGCCGCCGCTCCCTCCTCGCCGAGGAGGCGGGGGAGACCGGCATGGCCGTCGACCGCGGCCTCATCGAGACCCTCGTCGAGGTGGTGGAGGGCGCCGGGCAGTCGGAGGTGAGCGTGGAGATCGGCGGTGCCCGGGTGACCGTGCGCCCGGCCGTGGCCGCCGCTGCCGCCGCCGACGGCGCGCCCGTGCCGATGGCCGACGACGGCGTGAAGGTGACGAGCCCGATGGTGGGCACCTTCTACGCAGCGCCCAACCCCGACTCGGACCCGTTCGTGAAGGTGGGCGACCGCGTGGTGCAGGGTCAGGTGCTCTGCATCATCGAGGCCATGAAGATCTTCAACGAGATCACGGCGGAGCGCGCCGGCACGATCAAGGAGATCGCGGTGGGCAACGCCGATCCCGTGGAGTTCGGGCAGACCCTCTTCGTGCTGGCCCCGTGAAGCTGCTCGTCGCCAACCGCGGCGAGATCGCCGTGCGCGTCATCCGCACCGCCCGCGAACTGGGGATCCCCACCGTGGCCGTGTACTCCACGTCCGACGCCCAGACCCCTGCGGTGGAGATGGCTGACGAGGCCGTGTGCATCGGGCCGCCGCCCGCCCGGGAGTCGTACCTCGACATGCGCAACGTCATCGGTGCCGCCGAGGTGACCGGCTGCGATGCGGTGCACCCGGGGTACGGCTTCCTGTCCGAGAATCCCGACTTCGCCACCGAGTGCGCGCGTAACGGCATCCGGTTCGTGGGCCCCGACCCCGGCGTGATGCGCCGCATGGGCGACAAGATCCAGGCCAAGGAGGCCGCCGTCGAGGCCGGCCTTCCCGTGCTGGGCGGGTCGGAGGGCGGGGTCACCGACGTGGCTGCCGCCATGGCATCGGCCGAGGAGGCGGGGTACCCGATCCTGCTCAAGGCGTCGGCCGGTGGCGGCGGGCGCGGCATGCGGCGCGTGGACAGCCCCGACGAGCTCGAGCGCGCGTTCGAGAGCGCATCCCAGGAGGCCCTGGCCGCCTTCGGCGACGGCTCGATGTACGTGGAGAAGCTGCTGGAGGGCGCGCGCCACGTGGAGGTGCAGGTGCTGGCCGACGGCCTCGGCGGCGTGCTTATCGTGGGCGACCGCGAGTGCTCGATCCAGCGGCGCCACCAGAAGGTGGTGGAGGAGGGCCCGGCCCCTAACCTGCTCGACTCCACGCGGGAGGGGCTGCATGCCGCGGCCGAGCGCGCCTGCCGCGCATGGGACTACAAGTCAGCCGGCACCCTCGAGTTCCTCGTTGATGCCAAGGGCGACTTCTACTTCCTCGAGCTCAACGCACGCCTGCAGGTGGAGCACCCGGTCACCGAGCTGGTGAGCGGCATGGACATCGTGGCCGAGCAACTGCGCATCGCTGACGGCCAGGTGCTGTCGCGCACAGGGCGCATCGGGCCCAATGGCCACGCCATCGAGTGCCGCATCAACGCCGAGGACCCGGCGTTCGACTTCCGCCCGGCCGCCGGCCGCCTGGGCCTGTTCCAGTTGGCGGCGGGGCCCGGGGTCCGCGTGGACACCTTCTGCCGCACCGGCGGCTACGTGCCGCCCTACTACGACTCGCTCATCGCCAAGCTCTGCGTGTGGGCGCCCGACCGGCCGCGCGCGGTGGCCCGCATGCAGCGCGCGCTGTCGGAGAGCATCGTGGAGGGCGTGCCCACCACGCTGCCGCTGCTCGAGGAGATCTCGCGCGAAGAGGTCTTCGGGTCGGGCAGCTACACCACGGCCTATCTCACCGAGCGCGCGGAGTTCCTGCCATCCCTGGGCGGCGGGTCACGCTGATGGCGGCGGTCTCGCGCAGGCAGGCGCGCCGCCAGGCGGTGATCCTGCTCTACCAGCGCGATGTCACCGGCCTGCCGGTGCCCGAGCTCGTGGAGAACGCCCTGCGCGCGGGCGAACACGCCGACGATCCCTTCACGCAGGCGCTGGTGGATGGCGTGGAGGCCGACCGCCAGGTGATCGACGAGCGCATCACGGCCTCAGCCGATGGCTGGACGGCCGATCGCATCGCCCCCCTCGAGCGCAACATCCTGCGGGTGGCGGTGTACGAGCTCGGCAGCAACGACGTGCCTGTGCCGGTGGCGATCGACGAGGCCGTGGAGATGGCGAAGAAGTGGTGCGCGGCGGAGGCCCCGAAGTTCGTGAACGGCGTGCTGGGGCGCGTGGCGCGCGAGAATGGCGAGGCAGCGGCATGAGCGCACGCGAGGAGATGCAACTCGCCACGCGGCGCCTTGAGGAGCTCTCCCGGCGCATCGCCCAGGCCGCCAATCGTCCCGCCTCTGAGATCGAGGAGCTCGCCCGCCAGGCGGCCGACCTTTCCGCCGCCGTGGTGGAGATCATCCCTCGGGCAATCGCCGAGGCCGAGGCCGAGGCCCGCGGTGACGTCCCGCGCATCGGTGACCCCGCCGCCGAGGCGCCGGCGTTCGTGCCCGACGGCCTCTCGCAGGACGAGCCGGCCTAGTCGTTCCCCGGGCTCGTCTCGGCGTTCTCGATGCCCGCGCGCATCGCGGCGTCGGCGCCGAATATCTCCACGCCCGGGGGAAGTTCCACGTGCACCTCGTCGGTGGCATCCAGCCAGGCGCACCCCGCGGCGATGTCCGCCGCCAGAACATGGCCGCCGGTGGAGTGATCGCGGGCCATGGCGTGCAGGTGCCACCCGGGCACCTCGAGCCCAGCGGCCTCGCTGGGGAACCGGAAGCCCACCACCACGGCGTCCACATCGGCCACGTCCCACTCCGCCTGCTCCTTCACGACCTCCTCCAGAGGGGGATAGGGCTTCTGCTGCCGCGGCACGCTGCGCAGCCTCAGGCGCCGGAAGGTGCCCTCGACCCGCACGGCTGACACCGTGGCCGGCGCCAGGACGTCAAGGCGGGCGAGCAGGTCGGCGTGGTCGAGGCTGTCAAGGGCCACGGGCGGGCCTGGCGCGAATGGCGTGACCACCGCGAATGGGGTGGTGGTGGCGGGGTCGACGGGGGAGAGCGACCGGTCGGTGCGCCCCACCAGGGCCTGGCCGTCGACGATGATGAGCTCGCCGTCGAGCCCCTCCAGCGTGCCGAGCCCCAGGTCGCCGTGCGCCATCACTTCGCCCACAGTGAGGTCGCCGTCGTAGCGGGAGTCCATGAGGGCGGCGATGGTGGATGTCTGGAACAGGTGATGCGCCGCCGCGGGATCGGCCGCCCCCCCGCGGCGGTCCTCCGGCACCACGTGCAGGGCACGAACGAGTTCTGGGTCGATGGCCACGCCGTGATCATCCCTGACGCCCGGGGAGCACGCCCGGTTGCCCGCCCGAGCCCCGCGGGGTGTAGTGGCCGCATGGTCGTCCAGCCACGTACGTCCCGTCGCCGGGGCCGCCGCGTGGCCCCCGCCGTCCAAGTGCTCATGCTCGCCCTCGCCGCGGCGATCGGGATTGCGGCCGGCCCCGCCAGTTCCGCACCACCGGCGGGCCCGCGCCTGCCAACTTCGGTGGGCCCTGTACCTCACGGGCAGGAGCGGGAGCGACCTCATCTCGGTGCCGACGGCCGGGGGGTCGGCAGCGGCGGTGCTCTCGGGATCCAACTGGATCTCGGGCACGCTGGTAACCGGCATCGCCTCTGATGCATCGACCGGGGTGCTCTACGTGATGTTGTCGCAGACAGGCGATCAGCCCAGCCAGATCGTGCGGGTCCCCATCGGCGGCAGCCCGTCGGTGGTGTTCGGACCCGGGTCCGTGCCCGGGAATGACCCCGTGGCGATCGATGCCGAGCCGATGGCCCTTGCGGTGGATCCGGCCAATGCGTTCCTGGCTGGGCCGCGCAGGTACAGGGTTTCGGGGCTGCACAGGGAACCGCCAACACGATTGCCTACGGGCTGCTGGACGGCGGTCCCTCGAGCGGCTCGAGTCCACCCGTGTACAGCTGGGCCGGCCTGCCGGATGCCTCCCGGGCGGCCAACATCGACGCCATGACGTTCGCGGGCGGGGTGGGCACCTGCCAACACCAGGGCGCCACGTATCCGTGCCCCACCACCACGGCCGCGGCCGCGGGCGCCACCGCCCGTGCCGTGGCGACCTCCACAGTGGTGATCCCCATGCGGGCCTACCGCGCGGCGCCCGACGGCCCGGCTCCACCCGCGCAGGCAACCGAGCACTCGGGCACGACGCCCACCACCGTGCGCGGCCCGATGATGGTGGCGTCCCGCGAACGTCGGTCGGGGCGCACCCTGAGGGTTCTGGCGCGCTGACGCCCGCGGCCTTCGCGCGGCACGGCCGGGCGGACCGCACGGCGCTGCGCGGTCGTGCGGGGCGTTACCATGACCGTCGTGACAGGTAACGCATCCGCATACCCGCTGCTGGCGTCGCTCGACGGGCCCGGCCGGCTGCACGATTTGGACGACGCCCAGCTCGAGGCCCTGGCGGCCGAGATGCGCCGGGCCATCATCGACACTGTCTCCCGTACGGGTGGTCACCTGGGCTCGAGCCTCGGAACCGTGGAGCTCAGCCTGGCCCTGCACGCCGAGCTCGAGAGCCCGCGCGATCGCATCCTCTGGGACGTCGGGCACCAGGCCTACGGGCACAAGCTGCTCACGGGCCGCCTCGGCCAGTTCGACACCCTGCGCCAGTACGAGGGCATGTCGGGCTTCCTGCGCCGCGAGGAGAGCGAGCACGACGTGATGGGCGCCGGCCACGCCAGCACCAGCATCTCGTATGCGGTTGGGCTGGCCGAGGCCATGCGCGTGACCGGCCGCCGCGATCGGCGCATCGTGGCCGTGATCGGCGACGGCGCGATGACCGGCGGCATGGCGTACGAGGCCATGAACCACGCCGGGCACCTGGGGTCGCCCATCACCGTGGTGCTCAACGACAACGGCATGAGCATCTCCGAGAACGTCGGCGCCTTCGCTGGCGCGCTGCAGAAGGCGCGCCTCGACCCCATGCTCACCCGCGTGCGCCACGAGATCGAGAAGGGCCTCGGCCTGATCCCCGGCATGCACGACCTGGGTCACTCCTTGAGCAATGCGACGAAGGCGCTCTTCGTGCCGGGGCAGCTGTTCGAGGCGCTGGGGTTCGCCTACATGGGGCCGATCGACGGCCACGACATCAAGGCCGTACGCCGTGCGCTCGAGACGACCGCTGGCAGCGAACGCCCGGTGCTGCTGCACGTGCACACCGACAAGGGGCGCGGCTACGGCCCGGCCGAGGAGGACGGCGAGGCCATGCACGGATCCGGGCCGTTCGCGGTGGACAGCGGGCGCGCGGCGAAGCCGGCCGCGCCTGCGCCACCGGCCTACACCGAGGTGTTCGGCAAGGCGCTGGTCAGGGAGGCCGAGGCCGATCCGCGCGTGGTGGGGATCACGGCCGCCATGCTCAAGGGCACCGGCATGAACCACATGCTGCAGCGCTTCCCCGAGCGCACGTACGACATCGGCATCGCTGAGCAGCATGGCGTGGTGTTCGCGGGCGGCCTGGCGATCGCCGGCTACCGCCCGGTGTGCGCGATCTACTCCACCTTCCTCCAGAGGGCCTATGACCCGATCGTGCACGACATCGCCCTCCAGGGGCTGCCGGTGGTGTTCGCCATCGACCGCGGCGGGCTGGTGGGAGATGACGGCCCCACACACCACGGCGTGTTCGACATCGCGTACATGCGATCGATTCCCGGCGTGGTGGTGATGGCTCCCATGGACGAGGCCGAACTGGTTCACATGCTGCACACGGCCCTGCGCATCGACGGTCCGTCGGCGTTCCGCTACCCGCGTGGCGTCGGCACGGGCGTGGCGCTGCCCGATCGCCCAGTGGCGCTCGAGTTGGGGCGCGCCGATGTGCTGGAAGATGGCTCGCGCGTCGCGCTGGTGGGCTACGGCTACGGCGTGCAGGTGGCTCTCGACGCCGCGCGGGTCGTGTCCGAGTCGCTCGGCGTGCGGCCCACCGTGGTGAACGCCCGCTTCGCGAAGCCGATCGATGCCGAGTTGCTGGAGGAGCTCTCCCGCACACATGAGGTGGTGCTGACGATCGAGGACCACGCCCTGGCGGGCGGGTTCGGCAGCGCGGTGCTCGAGGTGATCGGCAGCGGGCCGGCGCGCGTGGCGTGCGTCGGCATTCCCGACCGCTTCATCCAGCACGGACGCCGCGACCTGCTGCTGGCGGAGGCCGCGGTCACCCCCGCGGCCGCGGCGCAGGCGGCACTCGCGGCCCTCGAGGTGCACGCGGCGCATTGAGGCGGGGGATCCGGTGCATGCGTGCGTGGGACGCCGCGATGGGTGGCGCTAGCCTTCCCGCCGTGCCCCGGCAGCGACTCGACGCGGCGCTCGTGGATCGCGGGCTCTTCCCGTCGCGCGCCCGCGCCCAGGCGGCCGTGATGGCCGGGCGCGTGCGGGTGGACGGCCGGGCCGACGTCAAGCCCGGGCAGCAGGTGGGGCCCGACGCGGCGATCGAGGTGGATGAGGGGCCGGAGTTCGCATCGCGTGGTGGCCTCAAGCTCGATCACGCCATCGAGCGCCTCGGCGTCGAGGTCGCGGGCGCCCATGCGATCGACGTGGGGGCGTCGACGGGGGGGTTTACCGACGTGCTGCTGCGGCGGGGCGCCGAGAGCGTGATCGCGGTGGACGTGGGCTACGGCCAGTTGGCATGGGCACTGCGCGAGGACCCCCGCGTGATCGTGCTCGATCGCACCAACGCACGAGCGCTGGAGGCCGCGATGCTGCCCGTCGTGCCCGACCTGGCCGTGATGGACGTGTCGTTCATCTCATCGGCCCTCGTGTGGCCGTCGGTGGCGCGATGCCTCTCTCCGGCGTACCGTGCCCTCGTGATGGTCAAGCCGCAGTTCGAGGCGGGACGCCGGAACGTGGGATCCGGCGGGGTGGTTCGCGACCCCGCGCTGCGCCACGGCGCGGTGTTGCGCGTGGCCGAGGCCATCGCGCAGTCGGGCGGCCGTGTGGCCGGCGCCGCCGACAGCGGCACCCCGGGACCCAAGGGCAACCGCGAGGTGTTCCTGCTGGCCGTGGGCCCCGACTCCCCGGTGCCGGGCGCGGACGTGCAGGCGGTGGTGGCAACGGCCGTGGCCGAGGGGTCCTGACCATGCCGCCGTACCGCCCCATCAGCGAGGTGGCCGGCGCGCAGGCGGAGCGCGTGCTCATCCTCACCCACGGCGCCGCCGAGGTGACGGCCGGCGTCATGCCCACCGTCCTCTCCATCCTCGATGCCCACGGTGTTGAGGTGCTCACCACCGCAGAGGAGGCCGCCAAGCATCCGCCGCTGGCCGAGCGCACCATCATCGAGCCCACGGACCTGCGCGGGGATCGCTCGGACCTCGTGCTGGTGCTGGGCGGCGACGGCAGCATCCTGCGCGCGCTTTCGCGCGAGACCACCACCGGCGCGCCCGTGCTGGGCATCAACTTCGGGCGCGTGGGCTTCCTCGCCAGCGTGGAGCAGTCAAACCTCGAGCGCGGCCTGGTGCGCGCCCTCGCCGGCGACTACATCACCCTCGGCCTGCCGTCCCTCAAGGCCGAGTGGAGCGAGGGCACCCTGCAGGCGGTGAACGACGTGGCGTTCCTGCGCAGCGGGGAGTCGCGCCTGGCCGACCTGTCGTACTCGGTGTCCGGGGAGCCCGTGGCCACCGTGCGCTGCGACGGGCTCATCTGCTCAACCCCGGTGGGGTCGACCGCCTACAACCTCGCCGCGGGCGGGCCCACGGTCTCGTGGCGCGTCAAGTGCTTCGTGCTGTCATTCATCGCCGCGCACCACCTGGACACCCGACCGCTCATCCTCGCGGCCGATGAGAAGCTCACGGTCACCAACTCGGCGATCGTGGGCGACTGCGACGTGCTGGCCGACGGCGTGCGCATCGCCGCGCTACCGCCCGGGCGCTCCATCACCGTGGGGCTCGGCGGTGAGGAGGTGCACCTGGCGATCTTCCCCGAGTCCTCCTTCTTCCGTCGCTACCGCGAGAAGTTCGGCCGGTCGTGAGGCGAGGGTGCCTGCCGGCGTGATCCGCGAGATCGAGATCCGCGACCTCGTTGTGATCGAGCGGGCCCACATCGAGCCCGGCGCGGGCCTCACGGCCATCACGGGCGAGACCGGGGCGGGGAAGACCGTGGTGGCGCAGGCGCTGGGGCTGTTGGCCGGCGGACAGGCCGATTCCAGGGCCGTGCGCCCGGGCGCGAAGCACGCCCTGGTGCAGGCAACCGTGGCCGTGCCCGACGGCTTCTGGGAGTCCCTCGACCCCGATGACCCCGCCCAGCAGGTGCGCGAGCTCGCCGACGACGACGGCGAGGTGGTGGTGGCCCGCCGGGTGCCCGCCGAGGGCCGGGCGCGTGCGCTGGTGGACGGCCAGGTGGCGTCGCGCGAGGGCGTGGCCGCGTTCGTGGGGGCGCTCATGCGCTTCTCGGGCCAGCACGAGCAGCGGCGACTGGTGGGGCCGGGCGCGCAGATGGCGATCCTCGATGCCTTCGCCGGGGCCGAAGCGGTGGCGCTCGAGGCCCGGCTGCGCGGCATGCGGCGTGACCTCGCGCGGCTCGATCGCCAGGTGGACGAGGCCCGCGAACGGCGCGAGAGGGCCGAGCGCGAGCGCGAGGCGCTCGAGGCCCTGGTGGCCGACGTGGACGAGGTCGCTCCCGACGTGGCTGAGGAGGAGTCGCTGCTGTCGGAGCGCAGCCGCTTGGCGCATGCCGAGCGGCTTGCGAGCGCGGCGGCCACGGCCATCGCGCTGCTCGACGGCGACGGGGAAGGGGGCGCGCTCACCGCCGCGGGGCAGGCGATGCGATCGATCGAGCAGGCGACCGAGCTCGACCCGACGCTGCGCGACGTGCTCAACGACCTCAGCGCCGGGGAGGCCGCGCTGCAGGAGGCCCTCATCGGCGTGCGCCGGTACGCCGATGACCTGGGCGCCGAGCCCGGGCGCCTCGACTGGGTGGAGGATCGTCTCGCCCGCTACGAAGACCTGTCGCGCCGCTACGGCCCCGGAACCGACGCCGTGCTGGCACGGGCCGGGGATGCGCGCGGCGCGCTCGACGCCCTTGCCACCGGCGAGGCGGGGGACGATGCCATCGCGGCGCAGCGCGACGCCCTGCTGGGCCAGGCGATCGCCGCCGCCGGGGAGCTGAGGGCCGTGCGCGAGGATGCCGCGCCGCGCCTGGCCGAGGCCGTGGAAGCCGCCCTCCAGGACCTGGCCATGGCGGGCGCCACGCTGCGCGTGGAGGTGGTCACTGACGACGATGAGGTGCCCCGCGACCGGGTGTCGCTTGTGATGCGGGCGAACCCCGGCCTGCCCGAGGCCCCGCTCGCCGATGCGGCATCGGGCGGCGAGCTCTCGCGCGTGCTGCTGGCGCTGCATGCCGTTGCGGCTGCGGCCGACCCCGGGGTGGCGTGGGTGTTCGACGAAGTGGATGCGGGCATCGGTGGCGTCACGGCCGCCGTGGTGGGCGAGAGGCTCGCCGAGATGGCCATGGGGCGCCAGGTGCTGGTGATCACCCACCTGCCGCAGGTTGCCGCCGCGGCCGACCGGCACTACCGGCTGGTGAAGGGCGCGTCTGACGACGGCCGGGCCATCACCACGATCGAGTCGGTGGAGGGAGACGATCTGGTGGACGAGATCTGCCGCATGCTGGGGTCGGCGGCCGACGACGCCGCGGCCCGCGGTCACGCCCGGGAGCTGCTGGCGCGCAGGGGGTGATGCCACCGGGCGCCCGGTGTGAGCCGGCGCGCGCCGGTGCGCGCGGTATGCTTGTGCCCCGTACGGCGTGCGGGTCGGGGAGGCCGGTCGGTGAGTGATCTTGGTGAGCGCTTCGTGTTCGTCACGGGGGGCGTGGTGTCCGGCCTTGGCAAGGGCATCACGGCCGCATCGCTCGGCACGCTGCTGAAGGCCCGCGGGTACAAGGTGTCGCTGCAGAAATGCGACCCATACCTCAACGTCGACCCCGGCACGATGAGCCCTTTCCAGCACGGGGAGGTGTTCGTCACCGAGGACGGCGCCGAGACCGACCTCGACCTGGGCCACTACGAGCGCTTCACCGACGAGGCCCTCACGCGCACCTCGAACATCACTACCGGCTCGGTATACGACGCCGTCATCCGGCGCGAGCGCCGCGGCGATTTCCTCGGCGCCACGGTGCAGGTGATCCCGCACATCACCAACGAGATCAAGGAGCGAATCCGCCAGGCGGCCACGTCGTCCAATGCCGACGTGGTGATCGTGGAGATCGGCGGCACGGTGGGTGACATCGAGTCGCTGCCCTTCCTCGAGGCCATTCGCCAGATGCGCAACGAGGTCGGCCGCGACAAGGTGGCCTTCGTGCACGTCACGCTGGTGCCGTTCCTCGAGGTGGCCGGCGAGCTCAAGACCAAGACCACCCAGCACTCGGTCAACGAGCTCAGGCGCATCGGTATCGAGCCCGACGTGCTGGTGCTGCGGTCCGACCGCCCGCTCGACTCCGGCGTGCGCGACAAGATCGCCCTGTTCGGCGGCATTCCCTCCGAGGCCGTCATCTCGGCCGAGGACAGCGACGACATCTACAAGGTGCCGATCGCCATGGAGCACGAGGGCCTCGACCGCGTGGTGTGCCAGCGCCTCGGCCTGCCCCTGCACGAGATCGACCTCACCGATTGGCGCGAGGTGGTGCAGCACCTGGGCACGGCCACCGGCACGGCTCGCATCGCCTTGGTGGGAAAGTACGTGCAGCTGCACGACGCCTACCTGTCGGTGGCTGAGGCGCTCAAGCACGCGGGCCTTGCCCACGGCGTCGATGTGGACATCGACTGGGTGGATGCCGACGCCGCGGACCTCGCCGACCATGTGCGGGCCGCCGACGGCGTGCTGGTGCCCGGCGGGTTCGGCGGGCGCGGGGTGGAGGGCAAGATCGAGGCCGCCCGCATCGCGCGCGAGGAGGGCATCCCGTATCTCGGCATCTGCCTGGGCATGCAGATCGCCGTCATCGAGTACGCGCGCAACGTGTGCGGCATGGACGGCGCCAACTCCACCGAGTTCGACATGGAGACCCCCTTCCCGGTCATCGATCTCCTCCCTGAGCAGCGGCAGATCGAGGAGCGCGGCGGCACCATGCGCTTGGGCGCCGACCCGGTGTCGCTGGTGCCCGGCACCATCGTGCGGGCCCTCTACGGCGACGTCGACTCCATCCAGGAGCGCCACCGCCACCGCTACGAGGTGAACCCGGCGCTGCGCCCGCAGATGGAAGAGCAGGGCCTCATCACCTGCGGCCGGTCGCCCGACGGCCGCCTGGTGGAGTGCATCGAGCTTGCCGACCACCCGTTCTTCGTGGCGAGCCAGTACCACCCGGAGTTCAAGAGCAGGCCCACCCGGCCGCAGCCGCTGTTCCGCGCCTTCGTGGGTGCCGCGGCCGCACGCGCGGGCGTGGGAGGCGGCGACGTCCCCGCCGCCACCCACGCGGCGTGAGCACGCTGGACACCGCGTCGCTGCCCGAGGTTGCGCGCCTGTTCGCGCGGCTGTGCGAGATCCCCTCGCCGTCGGGCGAGGAGGCCGCGATGGCCGAGGTGGTCATCACCGAGCTCACCCGCATGGGGGCGGAGATCTCCCAGGATGACGCCGCCACGGCCCTGCCCGAGGCCGGGTGCAACAACATCGTGGCCCGGTTCGCCCCAACCACCGACGGCGTGCCCATCATGTTCTGCGCCCATCTCGACACCGTGCCGCTGCTGGCACCAGTTGACGTGGTGCAGCAGGGCGAGTGGCTCACCAACGGCAACGAGGCGATCCTCGGCGGCGACGACAAGGCCGCGGTGGCGGCCATGCTGCACGCGGTGGACCGCGTGGTGCATGAGGGCATCCCCCACGCGGGCATCGAGCTGGTGTTCACCCCGTGCGAGGAGATCGGCCTGCGCGGCGCGGCGTATTTCGACACCTCGGTGCTGCGCGCGGCCTATGGCTTCGTGTTTGACCACACCGGCGAGGTGGGGGGAATCGTCACGCAGGCGCCCACCCACAAGGAGATGGCCGTCACCTACCGGGGGGTGGCCGCGCACGCGGGAATCCAGCCCGAGGCCGGCCGCAGCGCCATCGGGGCCGCCGCGCGCGCCATCGCGGGCATGCCGCTGGGGCGCATCGATGATGCCACCACCGCCAACATCGGCACGGTGGACGGCGGCACGGCGACCAACGTGGTGGCCGAGGAGTGCGCCATCACGGCCGAGTGCCGGTCTCGCGACCCCGAGGCGCTCGACCGCCAGCTCACCGCGATGATCGACGCCTTCGCCTGGGCGGGCACCGAGTGCGAGTGCGACGTGGAGATCAGCGTGCGCGACCACTTCATCGGGTACCGGCTGGCCGAGGATGCCCCCCAGGTGCAGATGGCCGCCGCTGCCATGGGCGACTGCGGCATCGAGCCCCGCTATGTGGCGTCGGGCGGGGGCTCCGACGTGAACGCCTTCCTGCTGGGCGGCTTCCCGAGCGTCAACCTGTGCAACGCCATGGTGGACGTCCACACGCCGGATGAGCGCATCCGCATCGCGGACATCGAGTCGATGGTCGACCTCACCCTGGCCATCGTGGCTCGTGCCCGCGGCCCTCGGTGACGGCCGCACGCCGGTGAGCGATGCGGCGCGCGGCGGCGGCGACCCGCTCGATGGCGGGCGGCCGATCGACGGGATGTCCGTAGAGGGCACCGAGCCCATCTACGCGGGCGAGGTGGTCGACCTGTCCGTCATCCGGTATCGGCGCCGCAGCGGCATGGTGGTGCGCCGTGAGGTGATCGCCCACCCCGGGGCCGTGGTCATGGTGCCGGTGGAGCATGACCACGTGCTGATGGTGCGCCAACCGCGCGAGGCGGTGGGGGAGTACCTGCTGGAGCTCCCCGCGGGCAAGCTCGACGTGGTAGGCGAGCCGCCGCTCGAATGCGCCCGGCGCGAGCTGGCCGAGGAGGTCGGCCGCGCGGCCGGCGCCTGGCAGGACCTCGGCGGCTTCTACACCGCCCCGGCGATCCTCGAGGAGTTCATCCACTGCTTCCTCGCCACCGACCTCACGCCGGTCGATCACGAGCCGATCCCGGAGGAGGAGATCGAGGTGGTGCCCGTGCCCCTCGCGCGGCTCGACGACCTCATCGCCCAGGTGCACGACGCCAAGAGCCTCATCGGGCTGCTCAGGCTGCGGGCCCGCATGGGGCCTTCGTCCGCGCCGTCCTGAGTGCTTCTCGCGCATCCCCGTGGGGATGCGCGGCGCGTGATAGGGGGAGATGATCCACGGATGGCTGTGGGCATGAGGTGTGCTGCGCATGGCCGGCCCGCCGGCGCGGGGATCAGCGCACGACGCTGAGCGTGATGCCGTCGCCGATCGGCAGCACCACGGTGGCGAGGCCGGAATCGGCCATCGCGCCCTCGGCGAAGTCGCGCAGCGCCGCCACTTGGGCGGCGTCGCCCTGTCCGCCGAACACGTTGTCGGCCACGATGATGCCGCCGGGGCGCACCAGGCGCGCGCACTCGCGCAGGTAGGCCGGGTACGCCGGCTTGTCGGCGTCGATGTAGGCCAGGTCATACCCCGGGCCGAGCGACGGCAGGGTGTCGAGTGCAGGGGCCACGTGGATCGTCACCTCGTCGTGGTAGCCGGCCTCGCGCAGCACGTCGGCGGCGCGGTCGGCGTGCTCCTGGCTCACGTCGAGGCAGTCGATGTGGCCGTCGGGCGCCAGCTCGGGGGCCATCCACAGCGCCGAGGTGCCCACGAACGTCCCGATCTCGAGCACCCTGTGGCCGCCGGTGGCGCGCACCAGCACCGCGAGCAGGGCACCCAGCTCGGGGTGGGTCATCATGTTCTCTAGCGGGTGGCCCACCATCTCGCTCGAGAGGCGCCGCACCGGCTCAGGGATGGCGGCCATGGCATCCAGCCACGCGGCGAGGTCGGGGGTGATGGTCGTGCGCTCGACGCTCATCGGTTCTCCAGGTGTCGAAGGGGCAGGATCGCGAACGCGCCTGTGACCACCAGGAGGATGCCCGCTGACAGCAGGCCGGGCCAGGACTGCGACCAGATGACGGTGCCCGTGAGCTCGGCGCTGCGCGACGCGTTGAGGATGTAGGTGATCGGGTTGTACTTCGCCACAACTGCGAGCCATCCGTGCATGGCGTCCTGCGGCACGTAGGCCACGGACATGAACACCGACAGGAACACCACCAGCTGCATGATGGGCGCGGCCTGCACCGTGCGGGTGCGAAGCGCCACGCCGATGGCCCAGAACGACGCCGCCGCGGCGAACATCAGCGCGAAGGCGACGATGAGCAGGGTGGACGCCACGCCCGGCAGCATCACGCCGCCGATCATCCCGGCGATGAACACCACCACGGTGGTGAGGATGCTGCGCGCCTGGGCGGCGAGCATGGGCCCGAAGATGAGCGCCATGCGGGGCGCGGGGCTCGACTGCAGTCGGTCGAAGAACCCGCCTTCGAGGTCGCGCGCCAGGGTCATGCCCGAGTTGATGCCCGCGAAGCCCGCGCCCATGGTGGCGGCCATCGGGATGGTGAAGGCCAGGTACGACTCGCCCGCGAACTGCGGCAGCGCGCCGATGCCATGGAACGCCCCCGCCGTGGCGATGAGGATGAACAGCGGCATCACCAGCGACGGGATGAACACCGACGGCACGCGCCGCACCAGCAGCAGGTTGCGCCCGGCCAGGCCCAGGCTCACGGCCACGATCCTCATGCCGCCACCCGCAGGCGGCGCTTCAGCGCGATGGCCGACGCCCCGATGGTGATGGCGGCAAGGGCCAGCGCGGTGCCGATTCCGGCCATGGTGGTGCCCAGCGTGGCGCCGCCGATTATCTCCAGGCGCATCGACTCCACGAGCCAGCTGATGGGGTTGACCCGTGCGATGGCCGCGTACCAGCCGGTCATGGTCTCGATGGGGAAGAACGCCGATGAGAAGAACAGCAGGGCGAAGAAGAGGGGGAACATGCCCTGCACGGCCTCGCCCGATCCGGTGCGAAGGGCCAGGTACACCCCCAGCCCGCCCACCGCCGCGGCGAAGATCACCGCGATCAGCAGCACGATGAGGAACCCGGTGATGCCGCCGTCCACCCGCGCGCCGAAGATCCACGCGATGCCCACGAACAGCACGGCTTGGAACAGCCCGAGAGCCATCGACGCGCCGAGGCGCCCGGTCAGGATCGCCACCCGCGAGATGGGGGACGCCACCAGCCGGTCGAAGAACCCGCCCTCGATGTCGGTGGCGAACGCCGCGCCGGCCGAGGTGCCGCCGATGAGCACGCCCTGCACGATCGCACCGCACACGGCAAAGTCGAGGAACCCGCGCACGGGCGGGAATCCCGGCACGGCGCCCGGCGCGCCGCCGAACGACGCCGTGAAGATGGCCATGAGCACGAGGGGGAAGAACAGCGCCGGGAACCACGCCTGCGGCAGCCGGACGGTGGTGATGATCGACCGCCACGCGAGGGCGGCGGTCTGGCGCACCACGGGCGCGGCGGCCGTCACGCGGCGGGCACCTCGTCGCCGGCGCCCTCCAGGTGCCGGCCCGTGCACTTGAGGAACACGTCGTCGAGCGTGGGCTCGGCGAGGTCGATCGACTGGAAGCGCACCCCGGCGTCGTCCAGCGCGCGCACGGCGTCGGCCATCGCCGACGATCCGCCGGGAAGGCGCACGCCCGCGCCGTGGTCCACCGAGCCGGGCACGATGGGACCGAACCGGGACAGCACGGCGGCGATGTCATCCGCCGAGCAGCCCTCGCCGGCGGTCACGGTGAGCAGCGGCTCGCCGATCTCGGCCTTCAGCGCCGCCGGCGCGCCATCGGCCACGATGCGCCCGCCGTCGATGATCGCCACGCGGTCGGCGAGCTGGTCGGCCTCCTCGAGGTACTGCGTGGTGAGGAAGATCGTGGTGCCGTGCTCGGCGTTGAGGCGGCGCACCTCCTCCCAGAGGGTGACCCGCGAGGTCGGATCGAGCCCCGTGGTGGGCTCGTCGAGGAACAGCACCACGGGCTCATGCACCAGCGACAGCGCCAGGTCGAGCCGACGCCGCATGCCGCCCGAGTAGGTGCCCACGCGGCGGTCGGCGGCGTCCTCCAGCCCCACGCGGGCCAGAAGATCGTCGGCGCGCGCGCGGCAAGCGGCGCGCGGCAGGCCGTGCAGCACGCCCTGCAGGCGAAGGAGCTCGCGGCCCGTCATGTAGGGGTCGATCGCGGCATCCTGCAGCGCCACCCCGATGCGCCGGCGCACCGCATCGGGGTCAGCCATCACGTCGTAGCCGGCTACCATCGCGGTTCCGCCGGTGGGCCGCAGAAGCGTGGTGAGCATGCGCACCGTGGTGCTCTTGCCGGCGCCATTCGGCCCGAGGAATCCGAAGATGCCGCCCGACTCCACGACCAGGCTCACGCCGTCCACGGCGCGGATCCCGCCCTTGAACTCGCGCACGAGGTCGCGGGTCTCCACTGCCGGTGCACTCACCCCCCTCACCCTACAACCAGTGCCGTGCGGCGTGGCGGTGGGGACGCCGACGCTAAGCTCAGCGCATGCCCAAGGGAGAGGATCAGGCGGAACGCCTCGCGCGCCTGGCGCGTGAGGCCCACGAGCGCGCTGAGGCGCTCGACCTGGCCGCCGACGGCAATGAGGCCAGCGACGCCCACCACCACCCGGCGGAGGCCGCCACCGACGCCGAGGCGCGTGAGCGGCAGCTGCAGGCGCAGCTGAAGCTCAAGGAGGAGGAGGAGCGGCTGCTGCGCCTCGCCGAGGCCGCTCAGCGCGGCGAGTACGGCATCTGCATCGACTGCGGCGGGGCCATCCCCACGGCGCGCCTGGAGATCGTGCCCGACGCCGAGCGGTGCGTTGCCTGCCAGCAGGCCGCGTCCGGCGGCCGCCGGCGCTAGGCCGGGGTCCATCTCCGGGTGATCGGGCGCGCGAGGCGCCAGAGGGCCGCGATGCCAACGCCCCACACCAGGCCGGCCACGCCCACGTGGAACACCACGACCTCCCACGGGAGCTGCGTGCGCCACTGCACCTCCCCGATGATGGCCTGCGCGATGAAGAGCGGGGTGAACAGGAGGGCCGGCACGAAGAAGCCCCGGTCGTCGCGGCGACCGCGCGCGACGATGGCGATGATCAGGCCCACGACCCCCAGCACGATCACCGCGCGCACGTGCCAGTACGCCGCCGCGTCGATGCTGCCGATGCGGTGCGTCACGTCGGGGTCACCCGAGTGCGGCCCCGCCGCCGTGGTGAGCACGCCGGTGGTGAGCGTGGTGGCCAGCGCGACGGCGCCGAGCGCCGCGAGCCAGCCCGATGCCGTCGTGACGGCGCGGCGCACGCCCCGCACCACGTCGTCGGTGCCGAGGAAGGCGATCACCCCGGCGCCGAGCGCCACGAGCGAGAGCAGAAAGTGCGATCCCACCAGCAGCGGGTGCAACTCGAACACCACGGTCACCGCGCCGAGGGGCACCTGCCCCACGGTGGCGAGTGCCGCCACGACGGCTGCCGCCCGCGTCCCGCCCGATGTCACCCGTGAGCGCACCACCACGATGGCCGCCAGGACCGCCACTGCCATCACCACTCCCGACAGCAGTCGGTTGGTGTACTCGATCCACGCGTTGGCATCCATGGCGGGGATGACGCTGGTGTTCTGGCACAGCGGCCAGTCGGTGCAGCCGAGCCCAGAGTCGGTGAGCCGCACGATGCCGCCGCTGGGGATGATCACCCACAGCAGCGCCAGGGCGATTCCGGTGATCCAGCGCACCCCGCGCGGCGAGGTGAGCCTGGCCCAGGCGCGGCGCAGGTCGCCCGCGGGCAGAACGGTCTCGGAGTCGGTAGTCATGAGGCGATGGTAGACCCGCATCCGCCCGCGCAGAGCGGGACGACCGTCCGTACCGAGCGCGACGACGTGCCCCCGCGCGGCCTTGGCATAGGCCTGGGCATCGCCGTGCTCGCGGTGGGCGTGGCCATTGCCTTCGGATCCACTACGGGCGCGCCCGCGCAGGTGGCCACGGACGTCGTGACGGCTCAGGCGCAGCCCCCCGAGGGTGGGGCGCCACCCACCTCGTCCACCGGGCGTCCACTGGCCAGCGCATTCGGCGTGGCCTTCCCCGATCTGGGCCGGCGCCTGGGGTGGAGCCCCGTCGCACGACGTGATGACGTGGTGGACGGTCGGCAGGTGCGAACGCTGGTGTACGCCCGCGCGGGCAGGCGCATGGCGTGGTCGGTGGTGGACGGGCCCCCGGTGCCGGTGCCCCCGGGGTCCACGTCGGTGCCAGTGCGCGGTCCGGCCACGGCGCAGTTCGAGTCGGGTGGGCGCGTGGCCGTGCTCACCAGGCGCGAGGGCCACTCGGTGGTGGTGTCGGCGGCCGGCGTGCCGTCGGTGGCGATCATCCGGGCGGCACGCGCCAGGTGAGCCTGCGACCCCCTCAGGCGCCGCCGCCCGGCCCCGGCCCGGAGGAGGCGCTGCCCGGTGACGCCCTGGTGCTGCGCGCGGCCGAGGAGTCGCTCTCGGGCCGCCGGTCGGGCGTCCGCCGCTTCACGCCGTTCCTCGGGCCGGCGTTCATCGCCGCGGTGGCCTACATCGACCCGGGCAACTTCGCCACCAACATGGCGGCTGGGGCCGAGTTCGGGTTCCTGCTGCTGTGGGTGATCGTGGCGGCCGTGCTGATGTCCATGCTCATCCAGTCGATGTCGGCCAAGCTCGGCATCGCCTCCGGAATGAACCTGGCCGAGGCCTGCCGGGCCCGCTACAGCCGCCCGGTGCGGCTGGGGCTGTGGCTGCAGGCCGAGCTCGTGGCCATGGCCACGGACGTCGCGGAGTTCGTCGGTGCCGCCCTGGGCCTCTACCTGCTGTTCGGCATTCCCCTGCTTCCCGCGGCCGTCATCACCGCCGTGGCCTCGTACGCCATCCTCGCCATGCAGGCGCGGGGCTTCCGCAGGCTCGAGGCCATAATCGCGGCATTCGTCGGGGTGATCGTGGTCGCGTTCGCCGTTCAGGTGTTCCTCGCCGAGCCCTCGCCGTCCGAGGTGGCCGGCGGCCTCATCCCGGGCTTCGACGGCACCGCCAGCGTGCTGCTGGCCGTGGGAATCCTCGGCGCCACCGTGATGCCCCACGTGATCTACCTGCACTCCGCTCTTACGCAGCGCCGCGTGCCGCGGGCCGACCCCGCGGCCAAGAGCAAGCTCTTCCGCTTCGAGGTGGTGGACGTGATCATCGCCATGACCATCGCGGGACTCGTGAACATCTCGATGCTGGTCATCGCTGCCACCGTGTTCAACTCGGCCGGCATGACCGGGGTGGGGGAGGACCTCACCCAGGTGTACGAGGGCCTCGGCATGGCGCTGGGCAGTTACGCCGACGTGCTGTTCGGCGTGGCCCTGCTGGCCTCGGGGCTCTCGTCGTCGAGCATCGGCACGCTCGCGGGGCAAGTGGTGATGGAGGGGTTCCTGCAGCGGCGCATCCCGGTATGGCTGCGGCGCGCCATCACCATGGCGCCGGCGTTCATCATCCTCGCGATCGGGGTGGACCCCGTGGTGGCGCTGGTCATCTCGCAGGTCATCCTGTCGTTCGGCATCCCGTTCGCGCTCATCCCCCTGCTGCAGGCGACGTCCGACCGGCAGGTGATGGGGGTTCTCGTCAACCGGCGTGCCACGGCGGTCGTCGGTATCGCCATCGCCGTGGTGGTCATCGCCCTGAATACGGTGCTGCTCGTGCTCACCTTCTCGGGGGCCTGATGCGCCCGCGCCTCATCGCGCCCGGGCTGGTGGCGCTGTGCGCGCTCGTGGTGGTGGCCGCGTGGCCGGGGGCCGCGCACTCCGCTACGGCGATCTCGCCCCCCGACGGCGCCGTGCTGGCGGCCGCTCCGCAGTCGGTGCGCATCGCCCAGGCGGCGCCGCTCGAGCCGGATCTCGTGCAGGCGCAGGTGCGCGGGCCGCGCGGGGCGCAGTCGCGCGAGGCGGCAGTGGGTGCCGACGACCCCCAGGCCATCGTCATCCGCGTGCTGCCCGACGGGCCGGGCACCTATCGGGTGGCGTGGTCGGGCATGACCACCGACGGCCATTCCTTCGCGGGCACCAGCGCCTTCTCGGTGCGCTCGGCACGGCCCGTGGCCGCGCCGGTGGTGCCGGCGGGCGCAGATGGCGCCGGCCCCCTCGCGGTGATCGCCCGCCTGCTGGTGGTGATCGGCGTGTTCGGCACCGCTGGCATGGCACTCGCGCGCGAGTGGGTGCTGGCCCGCGCGTGGTCGGCGGGCGGCATCGCGCCCCCGGGCGCCGGGGGAGCGGATCGCCTGCGCGCGCATGCAGAGGCGGCCTCCGGTGGTCCCGTCGGCCGGTGGTGGCGTGCCTGGTGGGCGCTGCTCGCTGCGTGGGCAGTGGGACTCGCCATCGCGCTGCCCGTGCAGGCGGTGGCCGTGGATGGCGCGTGGGGAGACCTGCTCGGGGGCACGCGCTGGGGCACCGCGTGGATCGCCCTGCTCGTGCTGGCCGTGATTGGCGCCGTGGCGGCGCTGGTGGTGCGCGGCGGCCGGCCATCGGCCGGGCCATCGGGTGCACGCATGTACGTGCTCGCGGTGCCCGGGCTGCTCGGCGCCGTGCTGCTCTCGTGGTCGGGCCATGCCGCGAGCGGCACCGACGCCACGCTCGGCACGGCGATCGACGTCGTGCACGGGTGGGCCACGGCGGCGTGGCTCGGGGGCCTGGTGATGCTGCTGGTGCTCGCGCTGCCCCTGCTGCGCGCCCTGGGCCCCGATGACCGGGTGCGCCTGGGTGCCGGGGTAGTGGTGAGGTTTTCGGCCCTGGCCGTGGGCGCGGTGGTGATCCTGGTGATCACGGGCGTGTATCGCGCCCTCGCGGAGTTGCCGTCGCTGTCGGCCCTGTGGAGCACCGCGTACGGCGTGGCGCTGCTGGCCAAGCTCGTCGTGTTCGGGATGATGCTGGTGCTGGCGGCGTGGAACCGGCTGGTGCTTCACCCCCGGCTGGAGCGGGTGGCCATGGGCCTCGAGCCACCGGGAGCGTCCGATGGCCTCGCTGCACTGGCGGCGAGCGTGTGGGCCGAGGTACTGCTGGGCGCGGCGGTGCTGCTGGCCGTGGCCGTGATGGTGGGCCTTATGCCCCCGACCTGACCGGCATCATCTGGCCATGGCCGATGACGCCCCGCGGGCCCGCGTGTTCGAGGTGGATGACGTGGTCAGCGCCCTCGAGCGCGTGATCAGCGAGCACACGCGCACGGTGTACATCCGCGGCGAGGTGATGAACCTGCGATCGGGCCGTGACGGACGCCTGCTGTGGTTCCGTCTGGAGGATCCCCGTGACGGTTACGACGCGCGGGTGGACTGCTTCGCCTACTCCACCGACGTGGCCGAGGGCCACGTGCTCGCGGACGGCGCGCTGGTGCAGGCCGTGGCGCGGCCGGAGTTCTCGCGGCGTGATGGGCGCCTGACCATCCGGCTGCGGCGTATCGAGCCGGCGGGCGAGGGGGAGATCCTCCGGATGATCGAGGAGCGCCGGCGGCGGCTGGCCGCCGAGGGCCTGTTCGACGTCGCGCTCAAGCGCCCGCTGCCCTTCGTGCCCGCAGGCGTGGGGCTGGTCACCGCCGCAGGCGGCGCGGCGCGGGCCGATGTGCTCATGCGCATCGAGGGACGGTTCCCGGTTCCTGTGGTGGTGGCCCACGCCGCCATGCAGGGCGCGGCGTGCGTGCACGAGGTCACCCGGGCCATCGCCGCGCTCGACGCCGACCCCCGGGTGGATGCGATCCTCGTGGCTCGCGGGGGTGGTTCGCTGCAAGACCTGCTGCCGTTCAGCGACGAGCGGATCGTGCGCGCCATCCGCGCATGCGGCACGCCGGTGGTGGTGGGGATCGGGCACGAGCCCGACGTCACGCTCGCGTGCCTTGCGGCTGATGCCACCGGTGCAACGCCCACGGCGGCGGCCGACCTGCTGGTGCCCGACCGCGCGGTGCTGCTCGAGGACCTGGCGGCCCTGCGCCGCCGCCTCGGCGCAGGTGCCCTGCGCGCCGCCGGTCGCGCGCGACGGGAACTCGACCTCATCGCCGCGCGCCCGGGGCTCATGCGCCCGCACGACGCCGTGGTGCGCAGGCCCGTCGAGGCCGTGGCATCGCTGGGCGCGCGCCTCAGGCGCGCCGCGCGCGATGGCGTGGTGATGCCGGCACGCGACCTGCGCGCGCTGGGCGCCCGTCGCTCCCTTGCCATCGGTTCCGCGCAGTCGGGGGCCGCCGCGCGCCTCGCGGTGCTCAGCGCCAGGCTCAGCGCGGGCGATCCGTCGCGTCCCATGGCTGATGGCTTCGCCCTGGTGCGCGATGACGGGGGGCACCTCGTGCCATCGGCCGGCGCGCTCGGTCCCGGCATGCTGCTGTCACTGGAGTTCCGCGACGGCGTGGTGCCGGTGCGGGTGGAGGAGGAGGCCTGATGGGTGATGCCGTGCCCGACCTGTCGGCGATCGAGATCACCGAGCAGGGTGATATCCCCGACGGCGTGGCGTTCGAGGATGCCATCGCCGAGCTCGAGGGCTGCGTCGACCAGCTGGAATCCGGCGACGCCGGGCTCGACGAGGCGCTCCGGCTGTTTCGCCGCGGCGCCGCGCTGCAGGCCTGGTGCGAGGCGCGCCTCGAGGCCATTCGCGCGCAGGTGGAGGCGCTCACCGGCGGGGACGCAGGCGAGGTGGACGACTCCTAGCGGGTCAGCCCGCCGCCGGCCGTGACCACAGCGGCTTGCGCGTGGTGGCGAATGGCAGCCAGGACGTCCCGCGCAGGATCTGCACGCCGTTGGCGCGTTCGAATGCGGCGATCCACTGGCGCGAGCGAAGGTCGGTCATGCCCGCCGCGAAGGCCAGTCCCGCGAGCAGGGCGGCGAACTGCACCCATACGACGAGCGCGATCACCACGAGGACGAGCGCGAGCAGGGTGGGCAGCCCGGCACGGCGCAGGGTGGTGGCCTCCGGCTCCACCACCAGGTCGGCGGGCGCAGGGGGCGCCGAGTCCACCGCAGTGCGCAGCCACCCGCCGCTGACCACCACCTGGGCCAGCCCGAACACCAGCGCCACGATGATGAACGGGATGATCGCCCGGCCGGCGCCGCCATCCACCACGACCGAGGCCGCGATGACGCCCAGCACGCCGACGCCGGCGAGCCCCCAGCCGTCGATGGCCAGGTCACGGGTGATGGGAGAGATGACCGCCACGTCGGGACTAAACCACAATCAGCGACAGCGACCGCCCGGTGCCGCCGGTGGGCTGGGCGGTAATGACCCAGCGCCCGCGACCGAGCGACGCCCCGCCGAGACTTCCCGAGAGGGCGAGCAGGTTGGCGCCATCCACGCCGTTCATCTCGATGGAGCCCACCACGCGCCGCGATCCATCACGACGCACCGTGATGCGCACGCGCGACGCCTCGGAGAGCCCGAAGGTGACGCGGATCGGCTGCCCGGGCCGCACGCGCGACGGTCGCGCGCGCAGGTCGACCACCAGCGCCGGGCCGGCGGTGGTGGATCCCGCCACGCCCGTGGCGGTCATCACCCCGGATGGCGCATAGGTGGGGTCCTGCGCCGGGTCGGTCCACTGCCAGGCCACCGGGGCCACGCCGTCGTCGCTCACGGTGGCCTGCGGCGCGATCGCCGGGCGGCCAGGGTCGGAGATCGTGGTGCCCGCGGAGAATGCGCCGCCCGACGGCCGCAACGACGCCTGGGTGACCGCCGCGCCGCCCATCACCGCCGGCCACGCCAGCACGGCGGACCCCGACCCGCTCACGGCAAGCCACGGCGGGCCGGCGATGACGCCGGCATCGGACACGTCGCGCGCAGCGCCCCAGGGCTGCCCTGCCGGGCGCTCGGCTGCCTGCACCACCCCGGCGCGCGACCACGCGGCCACGGCTCCTCCCGACGCATCGACGCCCACCCGGGCTGCGCGGGCCTGCGGGGCGGGTCGCGAGAGGTCGTCGGGCGCGGTCCATCCGCCGGTCACCGGTCGCAGCGCCGCCTGCACGACCACGGCATCGCCGCGGGTGAGCGACCAGGCCGCGAGCGCCGTGCCGTCCGGAGCGAGGGCCACCGATGGCTCGGCGATGAGCGCGGTGCTGGCGGGCGATGGCGTGTCGGGCGGCGAGAACCCACCCGCTGGCCCGCGGGTGGCCGAGCGCACGCGGTACGTGCCGCCATCGTCCTGGCGCCACAGCACGATGACCCCGGTGGGGCCGCCGGCCGCCGCCGGCGTTGATGCCCGCTCGCCCTCTGGCGATACCCGGGCCTGCGTGCCGAATCGCCCATTTCCGCGCCCGCAGGCCGCGCGTACTGCGGTCGATCCGCCCTCGTCCGACTGCCAGGCCACCAGGGGCCCGCAGCCGAGCCCGAAGGCCACGCGCGGCGCGAGGGCGACCCGGCCTGCCGCAGAGATCGCGGTGGCGGGTAGGAACCTCTTGCGGGCCGGACGTATGCTCGCGCGCACCCGGCCGCGCTCCACCCACGCCACGGCGGCCCGGCCGTCGTCGGTCATGCCCACCGCCACGTCGGTGGCACCGCGCCCGCTGCCGGGGACGCGCACTGGCGAGAACCACGGCCCTGCCGGCGTGCGCAGGGTGGCCACCACGCCGTCGCGCGTGGACCACGCCGCCACCGCGCGGCCATCGTCGTTGCCGGCCACCGCCGGGGGGCCTGATCCACGGGTGGGCGGCGCCAATGCGGACGGCGGAAGCCACGGTGCCGATGCCGCTGCGGCGGGCACGACGAGGAGACCGGTGAGGGCGAGGGCGCGGACCATCGGGTAATCGTAGGTCGACCTGGGAAGGGAGGGGCGCGGGCCTGTCGAAACAGAGGCACGTGCCACCTGACGCAACCGAGCTCGCCGAGGTCCTCCGCCGCGACTACGAGAGGTTCAGCCCGGCCCAGCAGACGCTGGCCCGCTACCTCGTGGACCACCTCGCGGAGCTGCCGCTGGTGTCCGCCCACGAGGTGGCCCAGGCCGCCCACTGCAGCCCAGCCACCGTCGTGCGCTTCGCGCAGGCCCTGGGTTATGCGGGCTACCCTGAACTGCAGCGCACCGTGCGCGAGGCCCATCGCCCCGGCCTGGGCGTACGCGCCGTGGGCCCGCCCGGGCAGCCCGGCCGCGTGCATGTGCTCGACACCGATCGCCTCGCCCTCGAGGACCTCGCCGCGCGGCTCGGGACGGAGGGCATGCAGCCGCTGGTCGCGCCGCTTGCCGGCGTCGCGCCGATCGTGGTGGCCGGGGACGCCGCCGCCCGGCCGGTGCTGGCCCTCCTCGAGGATCGCCTCGCACGGGGCGGCCGCGAGGTGCTCGTGGTCGATTCGGGCGAGCCGCGCATCCGGATGCGCCTGGGCGCTCTTGCCCGCGGCGGCGGCCTGATCGCCGTGTCTGTGGGCAAGGAGACCCGGCTGGCCGAGTACGCCGTTGCCGCCGCGCGGTCTGCCGGAGCGCCCGCCGTGGCGCTGGTGGACTCGAGCCTCTCTGCCGCCGCGCGCGCCCCCGTGGTGCGCGTGGTGCCGGCCGAGGAGCGCGGGGGAGAGCCCAGCCTCACGGCCTTCGTGGCGGTGGCGCAGGCCCTGGCGCATGGCATCGCGGCACACCGGCTCCCGCGGCGCACCCTGACAGCCATCCCCGCTTAGGCGCAACGCGCCTTTACTGGTGCCCGGTCGGGCCCGCTCCGTTCTACACTCCCGCCAAATCCGACCAGGAGTTGTCGAGTGAGCGACGACGTCGCAGGCAACGGCGCTCAGGGCGCCACCGGGACCGCAGCCGTGAAGGCGGGCCTCGCCCGCATGCTCAAGGGCGGCGTCATCATGGACGTGGTTGACGCCGAGCAGGCGAGGATCGCCGAGGGCGCGGGGGCATGCGCCGTGATGGCCCTTGAGCGCATCCCGGCCGAGATCCGCTCGGCCGGCGGCGTGGCGCGCATGAGCGACCCCGAGATGATCATGGGGATCCAGGCGGCCGTCACCATCCCGGTGATGGCCAAGTGCCGCATTGGCCACCACGTCGAGGCGCAGGTGCTGCAGGCACTCGAGATCGACTATGTCGACGAGTCCGAGGTGCTCACCCCCGCCGATGAGTCGAGCCACGTGGACAAGCGGCAGTTCACCGTGCCGTTCGTGTGCGGCGCCACCAACCTTGGCGAGGCGCTTCGCCGCATCGCCGAGGGTGCCGCGATGATGCGTACGAAGGGCGAGGCGGGTACCGGCAACGTCGTGGAGGCCGTTCGCCACATGAAGACCATCACGCAGGACATCCGCCGCGTGGTGTCCGCCACGCCCGATGAGCGCTTCGCGATCGCCAAGGAGATGGCGGCGCCGCTTGAGCTGGTCGAATGGGTGGGCCTGCACGGCCGCCTGCCGGTGGTGAACTTCTCGGCCGGTGGCATCGCCACCCCGGCCGACGCCGCCCTCATGATGCACCTGGGCGCCGATGGCGTGTTCGTGGGAAGCGGGATCTTCCTCAGCGAGGACCCGCCGGCCCGTGCGCGCGCCATTGTCGAGGCGACCACGCACTGGGATGACCCCGAGGTAGTGGCCCGGGTCTCGCGCGGCCTGCGCGAGGCCATGCCGGGCATCGAGATCGGCGAGCTTGGCGAGGGCGGCCTGCTGCAGACCAGGGGCTGGTGAGCGCGGTCGGGGCACGGCGCCCCCGCATTGGGGTGCTGGCCGTTCAGGGGGCGGTGTCCGAGCACGAGGCCGCGCTGGCAGACGTGGGCGCGCGCACCTCGCGCGTGCGGGTTCCCGCCGACCTCCATGGCCTCGCCGGGTTGGTCATCCCCGGGGGTGAGAGCACGACCTTCGGCCTCGTGGCCGGGGAGTCGGGCCTGCTCCACGCGGTGCGCGCGCGCGTGGACGCCGGCATGCCGGTGCTCGGTACCTGCGCGGGGATGATCATGCTGGCGAGCGGCATCGCCGGGGGTGGCCCGCAGCCGCTCGTCGGCGGAATGGACATCGTGGTGCGCAGGAATGCCTTCGGGCGCCAGGTGCACTCGTTCGAGGCCCCGGTGGAGGTTCCCGCGCTGGGTGACCCGCCCATGCGCGGTATCTTCATCCGTGCTCCCTGGATCGAGCAGGTCGGCCCGTCGGTCGAGGTGCTCGCCGAGCACGGGGGGCATCCGGTCGCCGCGCGCGATGCCACGCGAATCGTGGCGGCGTTCCACCCGGAGCTCACCGACGACCGCCGCCTTCACCGGCTGTTTGTCGAGGGCATCGGGATGAAGGCAGCAGGAACGGGGCACGAGGAGGACACAGTTGTCGGGGCACAGTAAGTGGGCCACCATCAAGCGCAAGAAGGGCGCGGCCGACGCCAAGCGCGGCCAGCTCTTCTCGAAGCTCTCGCGGGCCATCACCGTGGCCGCGCGCGAGGGCGGGGGAGACCCCGTCTCGAACACGGCACTGGCCACGGCCGTGGAGAAGGCGCGCGCGAACTCCATGCCCAAGGACAACATCGAGCGTGCCATCCAGAAGGGCACCGGCGCCGGCGTTGACGGCGTGGACTACGAGGCGGTCACGTACGAGGGCTACGGCCCGGGTGGCGTGGCCATCATCTGCGTGGCGCTCACCGACAACCGCAACCGCACCGCCAGCGACGTGCGGCACATCTTCACCAAGAACGGATCCGAGCTGGGCACGCCCGGCAGCGTCGCGTGGCAGTTCGAGCGCAAGGGGATCATCCTGGTCGACTCCGAGGGCGTTGACGAGGATGCCCTCATGGACGCCGCCCTCGAGGGCGGTGCCGAGGACATCACCGAGGACGGCTCGCAGTGGCAGGTGGTCACCGAGGCGGCAGACCTCTCCGCCGTGCGCGACAGCCTCCAGAGCGCCGGCTTCCCGGCGGCGTCCGCGGACATCACCATGCTTCCCAGGACCACGGTGGCGGCGGGCGAGAAGGAGGCCCGCCAGCTGCTCCGCCTCATCGACAGCCTCGAGGAGAACGACGACGTCCAGGACGTCTATGCAAACTTCGACATCTCCGAGGAGGTCATGGAGGCCGTCGCCGGATAGGGGGGCGGCCCGGTGATCGTGCTGGGGATCGACCCGGGCCTGGCCAACACCGGGTACGCAGTCGTGCGCCGCGCGGGCAGCCGGATGCAGGTGCTGGCCCATGGAACGCTGCGCACGAAGGCGCCCACGCCCACCGAGGATCGCCTGCTGGCCCTGCACGAGGGGCTCGCCGAGGTGATCGCGGCGCAGGCCCCCGACGCCGCGTGCATCGAGGCCTTCTTCGTGCATCCGGTGAGCAAGGCGGCGATGGGCATGGCCGCGGCGCGTGGCGCCCTGCTGGTGGCCTGCGCCCGGGCGGGCCTGTCGGTGGCCGAGTACACCCCCACGGCCATCAAGCAGTCGATCGCCGGCAACGGCCGCGCCGGCAAGGACCAGGTGCGGGCGATGGTGGCGCGCCTCACGGGCATCGACACCGGCACCGACCACGAGGCCGACGCCATCGCGGCGGCCATCTGCCACGCGTCGGCGGGCCCGCTGCAGGCCGCGACCCTCGTCCGGGAGCGGCGTTAGCCTGCACGGCATGATCCGGTTCGTGCGCGGGCACCTGGTGGCCGCTGACGCCGATGGCGTGGTGGTGGGCATGGGGGGAATGGGATTCGGCGTGCGGATCTCCGATTCCACGCGGGCCGATCTGCCCGGCATCGGCAGCGAGGTGGTGCTGCACACGCACCTGGTGGTGCGAGAGGACGCCCTCGATCTCTACGGGTTCTCCGACGAGTCCGAGCGGCTCATCTTCGAGTCGCTGTTGGCCGTGAACGGCGTGGGCCCGCGCAGCGCCCTCGCCATCTGCGGCCTGGGCACGCCGCAGGCCGTTGCCCTGGCGATCGGCGGTGGCGATGTGGCGTACATCTCCAAGGCCGCGGGAGTGGGGAAGAAGACCGCCGAGAGGGTCATCCTCGAACTGCGCGACAAGGTGGGCGTGGCCGGTGGCGCCGACGTGAACGGCATTGTGGCCACCGGGCCGCGCGGCGGGGCGCGCGAGGGGCTCGTGGCCCTGGGCTTCCGGCCCGATAAGGTGGATGCCGCGCTCGCGGGGGCGGACGCCGACATGGACGAGGAGGCCCTCATCCGCCACGGCCTCGCGGTGCTCGGCCGATGACCGACGACGACCGCCTGGCCGACCCCGAGGTGGCGCCCGAGGAGCAGTCGTTCGACACATCGCTGCGCCCGCGCACCCTCGACGACTTCATCGGCCAGGAGTCCGTGTGCCAGCAGCTGGGCATCTTCCTCGAGGCGGCGCGCCAGCGGCAGGAGGCCCTCGACCACGTGCTGCTGGCGGGCCCGCCCGGCCTGGGCAAGACGTCGCTGGCCATCATCCTGGCGTCGGAGATGGGCGTGGAGATCACCGTCACCAGCGGCCCGGTGCTCGAGCGCAAGGGCGACCTCGCGGCCATCCTCACGGCCCTCGGTCCCGGTGACGTGCTGTTCGTGGACGAGATCCACCGCATGAACCGTTCGGTGGAGGAGGTGCTCTACCCGGCCATGGAGGACTTCCAGCTCGACGTGGTGCTGGGCCAGGGGCCGCAGGCCCGCACGCTCAGGCTCGACCTGCCGAGGTTCACGCTGGTGGGCGCCACCACCAGGTCGGGCCTGCTCACCACGCCGCTTCGCGACCGCTTCGGGGTGGTGCAGCGCCTCGACTACTACGGGCCCGACGACCTCGCGCGCATCATCCGGCGCTCGGCCGACCTGCTGGGGCTCGAGGTGCTGCCCGACGGCGCCGTGGCCATCGCGGTGCGCTCGCGCGGCACCCCCCGAATCGCAAACCGCCTGCTCCGCAGGGTGCGCGATGTCGCCCAGGTGAAGGGCATGGGTGCCATAGGCGCGGGCGTGGCCGAGGATGCCCTGGCCATCCTCGAGGTGGACGAAGCCGGCCTCGACGACCTCGACCGCAAGATCCTCACCCACCTGGCGGTCACCTTCAGCGGGCGCCCCACAGGGCTCGGCACGCTGGCCGATGCGGTGGGCGAGAGCCCCGACACCATCGAGGACGTCTACGAGCCGTTCCTGCTGCAGCAGGGCCTGCTGGCGCGCACGCCACGCGGACGTGTGGCCACCCCGCGCGCATACGCACACCTGGGGCTCGAGGTGCCGAAGGTCGCCGCCGCCCAGGACTCCCTGTTTGACGACGGCGACCCCGGCGCGGCGTGGGGATCGGTGCGCTAGGCGCCCGTTACCGGGGCCGGCGGCTACCTCTTCTGCGCGAAGGTCATCTCGAGGTTGACGCCCTCGGGGATGCTCTCCACCGCGTCGAGGGTGAACTCGTAGATCGACCCACCCGTGGTGAACGTCGCGTCGGTGATGTCGTACGAGCCCTCGTACTCGGTCTCGACCGTCGTTTTCGGCTCCCCCATGTTGGTTCCGGTGAGCTCGATCTGCACGGTGCGGGCCGATGCGCCCCCGCCCAGCGGCACCTTGGCCGTGCAGGCCTCCTCGGCGCCGATGCAGGGAATGGGCGCCGCGGCGGCGGCGGTGGATGCCGTGTCGGATGAGCTGCCGCAACCTGCGAGGACGAGCGCGCCCCCGACCAGCCCGGCGGCGGCGAGTGAGGTGATGCGGTTGCGGATCATGCGTGGCCTCCTGTGGGAGCCGGGGATGTTCTGGCGCCGCCGGGCCGCTTGGCGTCGAGGACCTCGTGGTAGATGGCCTCGATGCGGTCGGTGACCCGGGGCCAGTCGAACTCCTGCTCCACCGCGATTCGTCCCCGGCGGGCGATTTCCTCGGCGCGGGCCGGGTCGTCGAGCACCTCGGCGATGCCCCGCGCGAGTTCCGTCGCGTCGTGCGGCGGCACGAAGCGGCCGGGGACCGCACCGCGGATCACCTGGCGGAACCCCACGTTGTCGGCCGCGACCACCGGGGTGCCCGACGCCAGGGCCTCGAGCAGAACCACGCCGAATGACGCCAGCACGCATGGGGCGGCCATGACATCTGCTTCGCGGTAGAAGCGGGGGCGCTCCTCGTTGAGCAGGCCGAGCCACTCCACGCGGTCCCACACCCCGAGCGACCTCGCCTTGCGCTCGTACACCGGGCGCGCAGGGCCGTCACCGATCACCTGCACGGTGAACTCCCGGCCCTCGGCCTTGAGGATCGCCGCGGCCTCGAGCAGGTCGGCCAGGGCGTTGCGGGGGTCGAAGCGGCCGACGAAGAGGATGCGCCGCGCGCCGGCCGGGCGCTGCTCGCCCTGCCCCAGCGGGCGGTAGAGCGAGCAGTCGATGCCGTTGGGCACGACGTCCCACTCGCCGGGGAAGTAGCGGCCGAGCGCGGCGATGCAGGCGTCGGAGACCGCGATGCGCCGGTCGAGGCGCGCCAGCGAGTTGCGCACGTAGGTGCCGATGCGGTCGTAGAGCCAGTGGCCCTCGTCGAAGTAGGTGTGGAACGTGCCGACGGTGCATGGCGCCGTGGAGGCCCTGAGCACCCCCATGGGGAGGGTGGGCGATGCCAGGCCCTGCGCGTGCACCACGTCCATGCCGCGCACCGCGCGCGCGATCTGGTGCTTGATGCCAAGGCCCACGGTGAGCCGCGCGATGGAGCCGTTGGCCACCACGGGCAGCGACCTGCCGATGCGCGTGGTGCGGTAGCCGTGCACCCGACGGGCCTCGCGGTCGAGCTCGGCGACCTCGGCAGGCTCTCCCATGTTCCCGGTGACCACGGTGACGTCGTGGCCCCGCTGGGCGAGTTCGCGCGAGAGGAAGTGCACGTGCTCGCTCACGCCCCCGAGGACGGGGTAGGCGTACTCGGTGACCATCGCGATGGACAGGGGCCTCACGGATGGCCACCGTACCACGCCCGCCGGGGTGATCCGATCGCCCCAGGGCAGTGTCTGCGCTGCTAGCCTGCGCGCGTCCCGCATGCCATTCCGGAGGCCAAAACCCGCATGTCATCTGCGGTCCTTCTGCCCATATACATCATCATCTTCGTGGCGCTCATCTACTTCGTGGGCATCCGCCCGCAGCAGAAGCGCCGCCGCGAGATGGAGGAACTCGCCCGCACGCTGTCGCCGGGTGACGAGGTGCTCACCACCTCGGGCATCTACGGCGTCGTCTCCGAGGTGGAGGACGGTGGCACGATCATCCTGCAGGTGGCCGAGGACGTGGACATCCGCATCTCGCAGCAGGCCGTGGCCCGCAAGACGAGCCCCGCGGCCGACGCAGCAGCGGCCGCCGACTAGGCGCGACGCCATTCGCTTGTCACTGATCGGGGCATGCCGGTGAGCACCCGCCGCCGCTCTGTGCTTTTCCTGCTGGTGGTCATCGGCCTCGTGTGCGCGTCGATCGTGGTGATCGCCACTCGCCCGACCGTGCTCGGCCTCGACCTGCAGGGGGGCGTCGAGGTGGTGCTGCAGGGCAAGCCCACCCGCGACTCCGAGGTGAACGCGGAGGCCATCGAGCGGTCGGTGGAGGTCATCCGCAGCCGCGTCGACGCCTTCGGCGTGTCGGAGCCCGAGATCCAGACGCAGGGCGACGACCAGATCGTCGCAACGCTCGCCGGGGCCACCAACCCCGACCGGGTGGTGGAGGACCTCATCCGGCCCGCGCAACTGCTGTTCATCGACTACCAGGCCAACTTCGTGGCGCAGGACCCGAGCCTGTGGAAGATGGTCCAGAAGGCCCAGAGCACGACTCCGCGCCCGCCGGTGGAGGGCCAGGCCAGCTACTACCTGTTCAAGAAGAACGCGGCGCACGAGCTGGTGGCCGGGCCGGACTACGAGAAAGCCTCGCTGCTGCAGGACTACGGCGGCAAGGTTCCCGCCGGCACGGAGATCGCGACGGTGCCCGAGGGCCTCGTCATCTTCTCCGACCGCCAGCAGCTCGACCCGTCGAAGCCCGACAGCCCGTCACGCACGGTCCACGTGCTCATGCAGGACGAGCCCGCGCTCACGGGTCGTGACATCACGTCCGCGGCGCAGAGCTTCGACACGGGCTCCACCGGCGGCAACCAGGAGCCCATCGTCACCATGCAGTTCACCGACCGGGGCGCGCAGAACTTCCAGGACGTCACGCGCGACCTGGCGCAGCGCGGCGCCCTGCGGCAGGAGCTCCAAAGCTTCGCGATCGTGCTCGACGGCAAGATCATCAGCAATCCCACGGTCGACTACCGCCAGTACCCCAGCGGCATCAGCGGCAACAACGGCGCCCAGATCTCGGGCAACTTCACCACCGAGAGCGCCCGCACGCTGGCCGACCAGCTGAACTCCGGCGCCATCCCGATTCGCCTGGACGTCATCAGCCAGAAGCAGGTGTCGGCCACGCTGGGCGAGGAGTCCCTGCGCCAGGGCCTCATCGCGGCCGCCGCGGGCCTGTTCCTGGTCGTCCTCTTCCTGGTCGTCTATTACCGCCTGCTCGGCGTGATCGCGGCCGGGGCGCTCATCATCTACACGCTCTTCTACCTCGCGGTGGCCGTGCTGGTGCCCATCACCCTCACGCTGCCGGGCATCGCGGGCGCCATCCTCACCATCGGAGTGGCCGCTGACGCCAATGTGGTGATCTTCGAGCGAATACGCGAGGAAGCCCGGGCGGGGCGCAACGCCAAGTCGGCCATCCTCACCGGGTACTCGAAGGGCATCAGCGCCATCATCGACGCCAACGTCGTGACATTCCTCACGGCGGCGATCCTCTTCCTGTTCAGCACGGGCGGCCCGAAGGGCTTCGCCTTCACCCTGATGGTCGGCGTGCTCATCTCGCTGTTCACCGCCGTGGTGGTGACCCGGGTGGTCATCGAGACGCTCTCGAACAGCAAGGTGCTGCAGAACGAGAAGGCGATGGGCATCACCGCCCGAGAGCCGCGCTGGAAGTTCGACTTCGTCGGCAAGTGGCGGCTGTGGCTCGCCATCTCATTCGTGCCGCTGGCCGTCGGCGCGGCGTTCATCGGCATCAAGGGCCTGAACCTGGGCCTCGACTTCAATAGTGGCACGCGCATCGCCATGGCGTTCGAGGCCACGCAGCCCACCGAGGGCCAGGTGCGCGCGGTGCTGGCCGACGAGGGGTTCCCCGAGGCCAAGATCCAGGCCACCACCGACTCGGCCACGGGCAGGGCCGGCTTCCAGATCCAGACGCCCACGCTGCAGCCGAAGCAGCTCAACGACCTCAAGCGCAACCTCGAGGCCGACATCGGCACCATCGACGAGCGCGCATACCAGGTGGAGACCGTCGGCCCCACCTTCGGGAGACAGGTGGTCGAACGCGCGGGCTGGGCGATCCTGCTCTCGTTCGCGGTCATCATCCTCTACCTGACGATCAGGTTCGAGTACCGGCTCGCGCTGCCGGCGCTGCTATCGGTGATCCATGACGTCTGGTTGGCCATCGCGATCTTCTCGCTCGTGGGCTACGAGGTGACAAGCGCCACGGTGGCCGCCCTGCTGACGATCCTCGGGTATTCGTTGTACGACGTCGTTGTGGTGTTCGACCGCATCCGCGAGAACGCGCCGCTCATGCGAAATGCGCGCTACAAGGACGTGGTCAATCGCTCGGTGCAGGAGACGCTCACGCGTTCGATCATCACCGGGTTGACGGCCGTGTTCCCGGTGCTGATGCTCTTCATCTTCGGCGGGGAGACCCTGCGCAGCTTCTCGTTCGCACTGCTCGTGGGCCTGCTCACGGGTGGCGTATCGTCCATCCTCATCGCGGCGCCGCTGGCGGCCATCTGGAAGGAGCACCAGCCCGAGGGCCGGAAGCGCGCGCGCAAGGCGGGCAAGCGGGCCGCCCGGGAGTCGGCGGCCGCCTACGACTCGGACGTCGCCGACCTCGAGGTGCTGGCGCGCGCCGAGGCCGCGCTCGGCGACGAGGACTCGCCGCCGAGCCTGATGGTGGACGAGGAACCCGTGGCCGAGCCCGCCGCGACGAGCGAACCGGACGCACCCGCGCCCGCGGGTGCAGAGGCCGCTGCCCCGGCAGCGCCCGGGGCACTGGCGCCCGATGCGACGCCGGACGCGCCCGCGCGACCGCAGGATGAGGCGCCCGTGGCGCCACCGCGCGATGATGTGCAGGGGACGCCGGATGCGCCGCCCAAGCGGGAGCGCCGGCACAGCCAGGTCAAGAAGCGAAGGAGGAAGTGATGATCAGCCCACGCGAGGCGGTGGAACAGGCGATCTTCATCGCTGTGGGCGCGGCGTCGCTCACCCGCGACCGCGCGCAGGCGATCGTGGATGACCTGGTAGGCCGCGGCCAGATGACCGACGAGGAGGGGCGCCTCACCGTAGACGGTCTCATGGCGCGGGTGCGCGCCAGCGGAGAGGCCCAGGGAATCGTGGGGAGGATTGAGGGCGGCCTGCATGGGCTGCTGCGCGAGATCGGCATCGCGCAGCGCGATGACATCGCAGACGTCGACCAGCGCATCGCGGAGCTCGAGCATCGAATCCGCCTCCTCGAGGAGGCCTCGGGCGCCGTGCCCGCGCCCCCCGGGGGGCACGACTCCCCCGCCGGCTAGCGGGTCGCGGTGGGCCGGGGCGAGCGCAGGAGGACGCTGGCCAGGCTGCGCGAGATCGCGCGGGTCGCTACCAGGCACGGCTTCGGCTACGTGTTCTCCCGCCGCCACGGCGGCACGGCAGGGGACGTCGATGAGGAGACGGCCGAGGACAGGGCCACCCGCGGCAAGCGCCTGCGCGAGATGCTCGAGGAGCTCGGCCCCACCTTCGTGAAGTTCGGGCAGTTGCTATCCACGCGGCCCGACGTGGTGCCGCCCGACGTGGTCGCCGAGCTGCGCAGGCTGCAGGACTCCGCCCGCCCGGAGCCCTTCGAGGCCATTCGCGCGGTGGTCGAGGAGGACCTCGGCCTCACCCTCGAGCAGGCTTTCGAGTCATTCGACCCGGTGCCCATCGGCAGCGCATCGGTAGGCCAGGTGCACGTGGCGCAGCTGCCGGGCGGCCGCGAGGTGGTGGTGAAGGTGCAGCGGCCCGATGCCGCCGCCACCCTCTACGCCGACATCGACCTGCTGTACCAGCTCGCCCGTCTCACGAGGGACCGCGTGAAGCGCGTGGCGTTCATCGACCTCGAGGGCCTGGTGGACGAGTTCGCCAGGACCGTGCGGGAGGAGCTCGACTACCGCAACGAGGCGCGGAACGACGAGGCGGTGCGCCGGCACTTCGAGGGCAACGAGCACGTGGTCGTGCCGCGCGTGCACTGGCGCCAGACCACCGGCCGGGTGCTGACTCAGGACCGCATCAAGGGGCCGACGCTCGCGCACGTGGACCTCGAGCTGATGAGCGCGGAGGAGCGGCGCACGCTGGCCGCCCGGCTGGCCGAGACCTGGATGCAGATGATCTTCGGCGACGGCATGTTCCACGCCGACCCGCACCCCGCGAACATCGTCGTGCTCGGTCCCGACGAGATCGGGCTGATCGACTTCGGCATGGTGGGCCTGCTCTCGCAGGAGGATCGCGAGGCGGCGATCCGCCTGTTCACCGACATCCTCGGCCAGAACACCGAGCGCATGCCGCGCGACCTGCGCGCCCTGGGCATCAGGTACCCGCGCGAGCTTGAGGACGAGTTCTCGCGTCGCCTGCAGGGCCTCATGGCGCGCTATGTGGGCATGAGCATGGAAGAGCTCGACGTGCGGGAGATTCTCCACGAGCTGTTCGGGATCATCTACGAGCTCGAGATCACCCTGCCCCCGCGCTGGATCCTGCTCGACAAGGCGCTGGCCACGCTCGCAGGCGTGGCGCTGGAGATCTCGAACGACTTCAACGTGTTCGAGACGGCCAGGCCGTACGCGCGCAAGCTGCTGTACGCCAGGTACAGCCCGGAGCGGCTCGCGGGGCGCGTGCAGAACGACCTGGGCCGGTACGCAAACGCCCTCCTCGAGTACCCGATACAGATCGGGGAGCTGCTGGAGGAGTTCAAGGACGGCGAGGTACGCGTCGCCATCGACCTGAACGAGCTCAACGAGGCCAGCAACAAGGCGCTCGTGGCCGCCAACCGCATGGCGATCGCCCTGGTGGCGGCGGCGGTGATCCTGGCGTCCGGGATCATCGGCACGTTCGTGACGGAGGGGCCCCGGCTGTTCGGCCTGGCCCTCATCGGGGTGCCCGGGTTCGTCGCCGGCCTCGTGCTGTTCGGGTGGCTCGTGGCGGGGATGATCCGCAGCGGCCACTGGTAGCCCCGGCGTCCGCCCGCGCCGTTAGGATCGACCGGGTTGAGCGCCCCTGGCGACACCCGTGAGATGACCCCGCCGCCACCGCCGTGGCGCACCCCGCGGGTGGCGTATGCCGACGTACGACGCCTCGAGCGCGAGCTGGGCTGCTCGGAGCCCATGGCGTGGATACTGGTGCGCCGCGGGCTCGCCGAGCCCGACGCCGCCCGGGCCTTCCTCTCCACCGATGGAGACCTCGCGGACCCCCTCGCGATAGACGGCATCGCCGAGGCCGCCGATCGCCTCCGCCAGGCGATCGGCTCGGGCGAGCACGTGGCCATTCATGGCGACTACGACTGCGACGGGGTGTGCTCAACGGTGATCCTCGCGCAGGCGCTGCGCGCACGGGGCGGCACCGTCACCACCTTCCTGCCCAGCAGGTTCACCGACGGCTACGGCGTATCGGATTCAACGGTGGAGCGCCTGGCCGAGTCCGGCGCGCGGGTGCTCGTGTGCGTCGATTGCGGCACCTCGAACGTCGAGGCACTCACCCGCGCGACCGAGCTGGGCATGGACGTCGTGGTGCTCGACCACCACCTCGCGGCGGGCGCCCGCCCGCCGGGCATAATCGCCAACCCGGCCCTCGGGCGCGGCATGGACGCCCTTCCCGCCGCGGCCGGCGTGGTGTTCGACGTGGTGCGGGTGCTCGCGCACGGCGACGAGGGTCTGCTCGGCGGTGACCCGGAGGAGGGCGTCGACCTGGCGGGCCTCGCCACGGTCGCCGACGCCATGCCGCTCGTGGATGGCAACCGGCGCCTGGTGCACCGCGCCGTGCAGTCGATCCGGCGTGGCGAGCGCCCGGGCATCGTGGCGCTGCTCGCCGCCGCCGGGCAGGGCTACCGCGGCATCACCCCGCGCGGGCTGTCGTTCACACTCGCGCCCGCCATCAACGCCGCGGGTCGGCTCGATGAGGCGTCGCGCGCGCTCGACCTGATGATCGAAACCGACCCGGCGCGCGCGCGGGAGATGGCCGATGCGCTCTGGGCGCTCAATGCGCGGCGGCGCGAGGTGGAGCGGCAGGTGACGGCAGAGGCCATCGCCACAGTGGAGGCCGCGGGCGAGCTGCAGCCGGTCACGGTGGTGGCGGGCGAGGGCTGGCACGAGGGCGTGGTGGGCATCGTGGCCTCGCGCCTGGTGGAGCGCTTCGGCCGCCCGGCCATCGTGCTCTCCACCGATGGGGCCGATGCCAAGGGATCCGGGCGCAGCCTTCCCGGTCTCGACCTGCACGCGATCGTGGCAGATGCCAGCGACCCGCTCACCCGTTGGGGCGGGCACTCAGGGGCCGTGGGCGTGTCGCTGGCGTCGGGTGACATCCCGGCCTTCCGCGACGCGCTGGCGGCGTCCGCGGCCGGTCGCAGCGCCGACATCGCCCGCGCTCGCACGCGCGAGGTGGATGCCGTCGTCGCGGGCGCCGACCTCACGCTCGCCATCGCCGAGGAGCTCGAGGCCCTCGCGCCCTTCGGGCGGGGAAATCCGGAGCCCCGCATCGTGGTGCCGGGCTGCGCGGTGTCGGCCATCTCCCGCGTGGGGGAGGGGCGCCACCTGAAGGCGCGCCTATCGGCCGGAGGCGTGGGCGTGCCCGCGATCGGGTTCTCCATGGGCCGCCGTGCCGAGGGGCTCACCGGGGACGCCGACGATGCCCGCTATGACGCCGTGGCGAAGCTCGAGGTGGAGCGCTGGCAGGACACCATGGGTCCCCGGGTGTCGCTCGACGACCTCGTGCTGCTGCCGGCAGGGCCTGTGGTGGCGGGCCACTGCGCCGATTCCTGCGACGTCGCGTGCGGCCTGCGCGTGGCGCCCGTGGCGATCAGGGACATGGTGGCCGAACCGTTCGGAGCACCGGCGCCGGTGAAGGGCGCGCAGGCGCCGGTGGAGGTGCGCGATCGCCGGGGGGAGGGGCGGGGGCTGCCGCTCATCTGCGCGCTCGCCGGCGCCGACCGCGGTGTGGTCGCCGTGGTGGCCGACGTGCCACGGCGTCGCGCGGCGCTGTCCGACGTGCTGAACCCCGGGCGCCTCGGCGTGGACGTCGCGGTGCTCGGCGGCGGCAGATGCGACGCCGAGGCGGTGCGCGCGCGGCTGGCCATGGCGCGCGGTGGCCCCGTGCTGGCCCTGCTCGACTACGCCGCCCTCGAGGATGTCCCCCTGCCGTCCGACGTGCACGTGGTGGCCGTCGACCCGCCGATGACCGATGTCCAGGCCGACTGGCTGCGCGTGGCGTCCGCCGGGCGCACCGTGCACCTCGCGTGGGGGGCCGAGGAGGCCGACCTGGCCCTCCGGGTCGCGCTGGCCGACCTCGCGGTGCGCGACGTCGCGCGGTCGCTGTGGCCCGGCCTGTCTGCACATGATCGGGGACTGCCGTGGGGCCCGGAGTGCGACCGCCTGCTGGCAGGGGATGGTCCGGTCTCGAGGTCACCGCGATCGGTGGCCATCGCCCTGGCTGCGCTCGCCGACGCCGGCCTCGTGCGCGTAGGGGACGACGGGCTGGCGGTGGTGCAGGGCGCCCCGCCGGCCGACATCGAGTCGGGTGCCGTGGGCCTGCGCGCGGCGGCCCTGGCCGACGAGGCACGCGTGATGGCGGCACGATCGGCCACCGTGGACGTGCTCGGCAGCGTCCCGGAATGGCTGCCAGAGCCCGCCGGCGCGTTATCGTAGGCCCCGTGGGTACTCCGCTTGCAGATCTTGGGCTGTCCTCGTCCACCGGTGATGCCGACCTCGAGGCGCTGGTGCGTGAGGTGCTGGGTCACCACCCGGCGGCTGATGCCGAGGCCATCCGGCGCGCGCACCGCTATGCCGACGACAAGCATCGCGATCAGATGCGGCACTCGGGCGAGCCCTACATCACGCACCCCCTGGGTGTGGCGCGAATCGCCGCCGGCCTCGGCCTCGACCCGGAGACCATCCAGGCCGCGCTGCTGCACGACGTGGTGGAGGACACCGGGGCATCCCGCGAGGACATCGAGGCGGCGTTCGGGCCGCAGGTGGCCGCGCTCGTGGACGGCGTGACCAAGCTCACGCGCATCCACTTCGAGAGCCAGGAGGAGCGGCAGGCCGAGAACTACCGCAAGCTCATCATCTCGATGTCATCCGACATCCGCGTGCTGCTGGTGAAGCTGTGCGATCGGCTGCACAACATGCGCACGCTCTCGTACATGAGCAAGTCGAAGCAGATGCAGAAGGGCCGCGAGACCCTCGAGGTGTATGCCCCGCTCGCGCACCGCCTTGGAATCCACTCGCTCAAGTGGGAGCTCGAGGACCTTGCCTTCGCGGCGCTGCATCCCAAGCGCTACGCCGAGATCCAGCAGATGGTCAACCAGCGCCGTGCCGACCGCGAGGAGTACGTGGCCGAGGCGGGGGAGATCCTGCGCGGTGAGCTCAGGGCGGTGGGAATCGAGCCCGTGGAGATCGTGGGCCGGGCGAAGCACTTCTACTCGATCTACGAGAAGATGACCCGCAATGGCAAGGAGTTCAACGAGATCTACGATCTCACCGCGATGCGGGTGATCGTTGAGTCGGTGAAGGACTGCTACGGCGCGGTCGGCATCATCCACTCGCTCTGGAAGCCCATGCCCGGGCGGTTCAAGGACTTCATCGCCATGCCGCGGCTCAATATGTACCAGTCCCTGCACACCACGGTCATCGGCCCGCACGGCAGCCCGCTCGAGATACAGATCCGCACGCCCGAGATGCACCACACGGCCGAGTACGGCGTGGCCGCGCACTGGCTCTACAAGGAGGAGTCGCGCGGCCTGGCCGGCGCGTCGGGCGCCGCGGCTGCGGACGACAAGCTCGGATGGCTCGCGGGGATGATGGACTGGCAGCAGGACACGTCGGATCCGGGCGAGTTCATGGACACGCTGCGCAGCGACCTCTACTCGGCCGAGGTGTACGTGTTCACGCCCAAGGGCGAGGTGCGGGCGCTGCCTGCGGGATCCACCCCTCTCGACTTCGCCTACGACGTACATACCGACGTCGGGCACCGCTGCGTGGGAGCCAAGGTCAACGGCCGCATCGTGCCGCTCACGCACGAGCTGGAGTCGGGCGACTTCGTGGAGGTACTTACCTCTAAGTCGCCGCGCGGGCCCTCGCGCGACTGGCTCGGCGTGGTGCAGACCTCCAAGGCCCGTTCGAAGATCCGGTCGTTCTTCAGCCGGGAGCAGCGCGAGGATGCCGAGCATCACGGGCGCGAGCAGCTGCAGGACGCCCTGCGCAAGGCGGGGCTGCCCAGCCAGCGCATCGTCGGCTCGCCGCTCTTCGCCCAGGTCATCCAGGACATGGGCTTCAAGCGTGCCCAGGACTTCTACGTCTCCCTGGGGTCGGGCAAGGCCTCCGTGCAGGTGGTGGTCAACAAGATCATCTCCCGGCTCAAGACGGACGAGGGCGCGGTGGATCCCGAGCCGGCGCTGCCCGACATGCGCGAGGGGCGCAGTCGCGAGGTCACGCCGTCGAGCGACCTCGGCATCGAGATCGAGGGTGTGGCCGACGTGCTGGTGCGGCTCGCCAAGTGCTGTAAGGCGGTTCCCGGCGACGACATCGTGGGCTATATCTCGCTGGGTCGCGGCATCACGATCCACCGCGGGGACTGCCCCAACGCCCGCGCCCTCATGCGGAGCCCCGAGCGCTTCACCCCCGTGGCATGGGGAGGGGAAAGCCGCCAGTCGTTCCGCGTGGAACTCGCCGTGGAGGCCTGGGATCGCCACCGGTTGCTGGAGGACATCTCACGCACCATCGCGGAGAACGGGGTGAACATCCTCGGCGCCAACTGCCAGGTCGAGGATCACATGGCCCGGCACCGGTTCGTGCTCGAAATGGCCGACATCGACACCCTCCGCGCGCTCACCAGCCAGTTGCGCAATGTCGACTCGGTGTTCGATGCCTATCGCGTGACGCCGGGCACCTGACCGTCCCGCGCTGCTGGTAGCGTCCACCCCAAGTGGACGCGGTCGACATCATCATCATGGCGGCCGCCGGAGTGGGGCTCGTCGCCTTCGTGGTGCTAGCCGTCATCATCCTCCGGCAGGGTCGCTCGATACGGGAACTCGAGGACCGCATCGGTCCGCCGGTTCCCCCGGCTGCCGCTCCCTCGCTCGAGCGCGTGCGTGCCCTCACGGCCGGGGCCGTGGCGGCCGCGCCGGCGCCCGAGGCACCCGCTGCCGACCAGCCCGCCGAGCCGGCCCGTCCGCCGACCGCGCGCGCGCAGGCTCGCGCGCGGACCCAGGCCGGGGCCGCCGCCGCAGGGGCCGCGGCGGCAGGGGGCGCACCGGCCCCCGATCGCGCAGCCGGCGACCACGAGGTGCCGCCGCCGGCACCGGCGAAGCGCGCGCGGGCGCCCGAGGAATCATCGGGGCGCGGGTTCCTGGTGGGCATCGCCGTCTTGCTCGCCCTGACGATAATCGGCCTCGGCGGATGGTGGTTCTTCCTGCGCGGCGACGGCAGCAGCACCCCCGGGCCGTCCGCCGGGACGCAGACCACGGCGACCGTGGGGGACACCGGGGAGGTGCCCGAGGACATCCCGCCCCTTGCCAACAAGGCGGCGTACACCGTTGCCGTGCTCAATGCCAGCGACATCACCGGGGCTGCCGCAAACAAGGTGGCACCGCGCGTGCAGGCCGACGGCTACACGCTCGGGGTGGTGGACAACGCCACGAAGCAGGACCTCACCAAGTCCGAGGTGCAGTACGTGACCGGCCGCAAGGAGGTGGCCTGGAACCTGGCCGAGGACCTCGGCATCACCAGGGCGGTGCCCGTCAACGCGCTGGCGCAGGGGCGTATCGGCACCGCGGACGCGGTGGTCGTGGTGGGTATTGACCTCGCGAAGTAACTAGGCCGGGGTGCCGTGGCCCCCGCCGCCCGGGGTGCGCTGCTCCACGACCGACCCGGCGGGCAGGCGCCCGCGCCACTTGCCCGGCACGATGACGCCGTCCACCAGCGTCTCGCCGCGCATCGCGTCGCCACCGCCCACCGATCCGCGCGGCGCGCTGCGACGGCGCTCCGCGATGAGGGACACGTCGGCCGGCTCGAGCACAACGAGGCGGCGCACCACCCCGTCGCCGCCGCGTCGGGCGCCGCCCCCTCCCGAGCCGCGGCGCACGGCGTAGCGCTCCACCCGCACGGGCATCGCGAGCTCCAGGGCCTCCACGGGCGTGTTCAGGGTGTTGCTCATGGCCACGTGCACCGCCGACGGCCCATCCGCCCGTGAGGACGCCCCCTGCCCGCCGCCGAGGGTCTCGAAGTACACGCGGCCCGCGAAACCGAGCGTGAGGTTGTTCATGGTTCCCTGCCCCTGGGCCGGCACGTCGGCGGGGCCGGCAAGCGCCGCGAGCACCGCATCGGCGATGCGGCTCGATGCCTCCACGTTGCCCGCCGCCACAGCCGACCCCGGGGGGGCATTCACCAGCGTGCCGGGGGGCGCGACGATGCGGACGGGCGCATATGCGCCGGCTGACGCGGGGATGTCCGGGTCGGTGGCCACGCGCACGGCGAAGAACACCGACGACCGGGTGACCGCGATGGGGCAGTTGAGGTTGCCGGGTCCGGCAGCGTCGGTTCCCGTGAAGTCCACCGTCATGGTATCCGCGCTGATCGCCACGCGAACCCGGATGACGATGTCCTCATCGGTGACGCCATCGCCCTCGATGGCCTCGGCGGCAGACCACTCGCCATCCGGCATCGCGGCGATGGATGCCCGGGTGCGCCGCTCGGCGTACGCGAGCAGCGCGTCCATGGCCACGGCGAGCGCATCCGGCCCCCCGCGGCGGGCGCAGAGGTCATCGAGGCGCCGCTGCGCCAGGTCGTGGGCGGCCAGCTGCGCGGCGATGTCGCCGTGGCGCTCGGCGGGCGCGCGCGAGTTGGCGACGATGATGTCCATTACGCCCTGCTCCGGTCCGGCGGCGGTGGCGATGCGCACCGGCGGGATCACCAGCCCCTCCTGCAGCAGCTCCCGCGCCCCCGCGGGCATCGACCCCGGCGTCATGCCTCCCACGTCGGCGTGGTGCGCGCGCGTGACCGCGTGGGCCACCACGCGCCCACCGATGTTCACCGGCGACACGATCGTGAGGTCGGGCAGGTGGGTTCCGCCGGTGAACGGGTCGTTCACGATCCATGCCTCGCCGGGGGCGGCTCCCGTGGCCATCACGGCCTCGACGGCCTCGGGCATGGCGCCCAGGTGCACCGGGATCGAGTCGGCCTGGGCCACCATGCGCCCCTGCGCGTCGAACAGCGCGGTGCTGCAGTCGCGTCGCTCCTTGATGGTCACGCTGAAGGCCGACCTCACGAGCGCCGCCTGCATCTCGTCGGCCACGGCGCGCAGGGCTGCGCCCCACACCTGCAGCGCGATCGGGTCGAGGCCGCTCACAGTCGCTCCATGCGGATGGTGCCGTCTGCATGCTCCACCGCGCGCCAGCCCGGTGCCACCCAGCAGGTGGCCCCTGACATGGGTATCGAGGCCGGCCCCTCATGCAGGGCAACCGGGTCATCGGGTCCGTGCAGGTCGAGCGGCGGGCCGTCCGTGATCGTGGCCAGGCGCACCGACACCACCTCCACGGGCACGCCGCGCATGGCGCGCCCGGCGGCCTGTGCGTGCGCCGCATGGAAGGAATCCTCGAGTGCCGCGGCGGAGTCCCGGGGATCCCACGGCACCGTAAGCGCATGGCTCTGGCCGACGTAGCGGCAGTCCGCACGGGCCTCGAGGCGGCCCTGCGGCAGCTCAGCCCGCGCGCGCTGCGCGAGCGGCTCCATTGCAGCGGCGAGCCCGCCGGTATCCTCGGTCGGAAGCAGGACGCTCTGCACGTAGTCGCGGCGCTCCCCGGCCACCACCATGCCGAGGGCCGCGAGCACCCCGGCGGTCGCGGGGCAGGTGATGCGATCCATACCGAGGCCATCCGCCACCGCGCAGGCGTGCAACGGGCCTGCGCCGCCGAATGCGATGAGCACGCCCGCCCGCGGGTCGACGCCCCGCTCCACGCTCACCACGTGCAGCGCGGACACCATCTCCTGCACGGCGACCTCCACGATGCCGCGCGCGCAGTCGTCCACCGGCAGGCCGAGCTCGGCGGCGAGTGACGACACGGCGTCGTGCGCCGGCGTCTTTTGCAGGGTGACGGTGCCGCCCACCCCGAGGTCGCCTGCCACCCGGCCGAGCACGACGTTGGCGTCGGTGACCGTGGGTGCGGTGCCCCCGCGGCCGTACGCGGCCGGACCCGGCAGGGCGCCGGCCGAGCGGGGTCCCACGCGCAGCGCACCCCCGGCGTCTGCCCACGCGATGCTCCCCCCGCCCGCAGAGACCGTCTCGATGTCGAGCATCGGCAGGTGCACCGGGTGCCCCACCACCACGTTGCCGTGCGCGCGGCCGGGGCGTCCGTCGGTGATGAGCGCGACATCGCATGAGGTGCCGCCCATGTCGAAGGCCAGGGCCACGCCGGCGCCATCGGCGCGGGCGACGTCCGCAGCCCCCATCACGCCCCCCGCGGGGCCTGAGAGCACCGTGCGTGACGCGTGGGCGGCGGCATCGTGCAGCGGCATCAGTCCGCCGCTCGACTGCATGATGGCGGGGGCGGGCAGGCCCTCGCGTGCGGCCCGGGCGCCCAGCGCCTCGAGGTACTCGGCCAGCACGGGGGTGAGATAGGCGTCGAGCGCCGTGGTGGCGATGCGCTCGTACTCGCGCACCTCGGGCAGCACGTCGCTCGAGGTGCACACGTGCACCCCCGGCAGATCCGCGCGCAGGCGCGCCGCGATCGCCTGCTCATGGCCGGGCTCCGCGTATGAGAACAGCAGCCCCACCGCCACCGCCTCGGGGGCCAAGGCCCTCACGCTGCTCGCCACGGCGTCCAGGGCATCGGGCGTGAGCGGCGTGACCACCCCGTCGGCTCCCACGCGCTCGCGCGCGGCGACGACGCGATCAGGGGGCACGAGCGGGGGCGGGTGGTGCGCGTCCAGCCGGTACAGCGAGGCACGGTCCTGGCGGCGTAGCTCCAGGACGTCCTCCAGGCCCTCCGTGGCCACCAGGACCGTGCGGGCCCCGGTGCCCTCGAGCATCGCGTTGGTGCCCACGGTCATGCCGTGCGCGATCCGCCCCACCGCACCGGGTTCGATCCCGGCCGCATCCAGCGCGGCCCGCACGGCGCGGATCACGCCCTCGCCCTGGTCGTCGGGAGTGGTGGGCACCTTCGCGGCATGCACGCGTCCGCCGATGGCCACCACCGCATCGGTGAAGGTTCCCCCGACGTCGACGCCGACCAGCGCGAGGGGGGTTTCACCCCGGGTGGGATCTACCATGGCCATGCAATCTATCCCCGACCTCGGGAGGCCCGTCCTGCGCGCCAGGCTCGCCCTCGCCATCATCGCCGTCACCCCCGCCCTCGCCGCGAGTCAATCGGTGGTGCCCGCTCTGGGGCCGTCGCTGGGTCTCGAGCCCGTGCCCAACGGCGATCTGGTCGCCGGGCTCGAGGGCTGGAGCCAGATCGGGCCCACCGTGACGCTCATCGGCGGGCCCATCATCGAGGCCGGTGACAACACCACGGTGGTCGGCCCGGCATTCACGGTGCCGCCCACGGCCCAGTCGCTGCCGATGGTGCTGGGGGTGCCCGGCGCCAACGCCGCGCTCGACATCCGGGCCCGTCCGGTGGAGGGGGGGGACGACATTCCGCTGGCCACCATCATTCCCGACAGGGCCGTGCGGTCGTGGGACGTGGGCGTGGCGGCCATTCGCGGGCGAACGGTGCGCATCGTGATCGACCCGGTAACGGGGTTGGGGCGCCGGGTCTACGTGCGGTCCATCGGGCCCCCGGTCGAGGTGCTGCCGGGCTGGTCGGTCACGAGCGGGCTCCCCGTGGTGGCCGCGCGCTGGGGCCGCCGCGGGCTCGACGTGCAGGATTCCCCGCTCGCCGCCACCACCGTGCCGTTCACCCCCGCCGCCCGCACGCGGTTCGTGGGCATCTCCGTGCGGGGGGCCGGTCGCATCACGGCATCGATGCGCGGTCGGTCCCAGCGCGCCACGGCCAGGGCCGGGTCGTGGACCACCGTGCGCTTCGCGGTGCCCCCCGGCCTCAGCGGAGCGCGCATCTCCTTCACGGCGCGTCCGGCTGCCGGGGAGCGCCTGATGGTGGCGGGCATCGGGGCACCGGTGGCGCCGAAGAAGCCCGCGCCCACGCGCCAGCAGCCGCGCTAGCCGACCTGGCGCGGGTACGCCCCGGGCCAGCGGGGCAGCAGGGCACGCGCCTGGGCCAGTGCCCCGCTGCGCGTGTCGTACGTGCCGGAGAACACCACCCAGTAGCCGGGGCGAAGCGGCGGGTGGTCCGTGCTGAACAGCACGCCTCCGGGCTGTCCCTGCGACTGCAGGCGCGATGCCGCTGCCCGGGCGTCCGATTCGTTGCGCACGCTCGACACGATGGCCGTCCAACCGGTGGTGCCGGCCGGCCAGTCATCCCCGCTCACGCCGCCGGTTCCGCCCGGGTCGGATGAGCCCGAGGTGTCGGTCGGGTACGGCTCGGTCGTGGCGGGGAACTCGCTGGTGGTCTGTCCCCCGCTCGGCCCGGTCTCGGTGTAGATGCCGCTCGGCACCGATGCCGTGGTGTCGGTGGGCAGCGGGGTGGTGGACGTGGTGTCCACCGTTGGCGTGGTGTAGGTGGTGTCCATCGGCAGGGTGCCCGTGGTGTCGCCCGGCAGGCTCGAGTCGGTCTCGGTGGTGGGCACCGTCAGGTCGGGCACCGTGATCACCCGCGAGGTCTCCGGCCCGGTCACCCCGGATGCCGCGTTGGCGTCATCCTGTGATGCCACGTATGCGAGGGCGCCCGCGCCGGCGCCCAGCATGGCAAGGCCGGCGGCCACGATGACCAGGCCCCCCCCGCCGCGGCGCAGGCGCGGGGCGTCCTTGGTGGGCGAACCGCACTCGAGGCAGTAGGTCTGGCCGGGGTCGAGCTCGGCGCCGCACACAGTGCAGTGCTGGGGCGCAGGGGCCTCCTCCGGAGCAGCAGCAGCGCTCTCGTCGGCGGGTTGCCCTGCCGCACCGGTGCCCTTGGGGTGTGGTGAGTCCGCCCCTCCGGGGCCCGGATAGGGAAGCTCCGGCATCAGGCGCCGTCCTCATCCTGCGGGGGGATGGCCGCGGTCGGCTGCGGGTCACCGTCCACGATCACGGTGGTCACCTGCTCGTCCACGATGACGGTGGTGGGCTGGTCCTCCTCGATGACCGCGTCGACCACCACGACGTCGGGCTTGAGGGGTGCTCCGCACGCGGCGCAGAAGTTGGCCGTCGAGCGCGAGTGGAATCCGCACGCCGGACACGTGATGCTGCCGCCGCGGCCCGCCTGCCGACGATCGCGGCGGTCCTGCCTCAGCTGGTCCAGTTGCGCGCTGAGGTCGTCCACCTGAGCTCGGATGTCCGTCACCTCTGCTGCGCGTCGTCGCATGACGTCCTCGGCGAGCAGGCCGCGCGAGTGGAGTTCCATGGCCAGGCCGCCGAGGTCGAAGATGCCCTGCTCGTACTGTGCGGTGAGCTGGCGCCGCCGACGCTTGACCACCCCGGGACGGATGCGATCAGGCGTGATGTCAGCGTCGGCGGACGTGTCCGCGCCGGTTGCCGCGGCTTGCGCGGCAGGGTCCGTGGCCGCCGCGGCCTCCCTGCGCCGCAGGAAGAGAAAGCGCTTGGGCTGCGGCGAGGGGTCGGTGCTCTCAGCGGGCGTTTCGGGTGCGGGATCGGTCATCTCTCAACGCCAATCGTAACCGCGCGGGCCGGACGGCGAACACGGCGTGTCACGCCGTTTGAGGACCGCCCGATTGACGCCGCGGAGCGTCCCCGGTATGGTCCTGATCGCTTAACGCATCAAGAGCGGTGGAGGGACAGGCCCTTTGAAACCGCGGCAACCAGCGCGATAGCGCCAGGTGCCAATTCCTACAGGCATTCGTGCCTGGGAGATGCACGAGGCAAGCGCTTCCCGATACGAAGCGCCCTCGGACTCCCGGCTACGAGAGGAGGACGAGGATGACGGCAGTGACAGGGCGGGCCACCGGCGCACGGGGCCTGCGATGCAAGGAATGCGGCGAGGAACTTCCGCTCGGGGCGTCGTACGCCTGCGAGTTCTGCTTCGGGCCGCTCGAGGTGGCCTACGACCGCGACGTACTCAGGGCCACCGTCACGCGCGAGTCGATCGAAGCCGGCCCTCCGTCCATCTGGCGGTATGCCGCCCTTTTGCCCTGCGCCCCCGAGGACCCCACCGCGGGCCTCCCGGTGGGGCTCAGCCCCCTCGTGCGGGCCCCGCGGCTGGCCGAGCGCCTCGGCCTCGGCGAGGTGTGGGTGAAGAACGAGACGGCGAATCCCACCCATTCGTTCAAGGATCGCGTGGTGAGCGTGGCGCTGCAGAAGGCCCGCGAGCTGGGCTACGAAGTGGCCGCATGCGCCTCCACGGGCAACTTGGCGCAGTCGGTGGCCGCCCACGCCGCCGCCGCCGGGATGAAGAGCTACGTGTTCGTGCCGGCCGACCTCGAGCACCAGAAGATCATCGCCACCGGCATCTACGGATGCACCCTCGTGGCGGTGGACGGCACGTACGACGATGTCAACCGCCTGTGCATGGAGCTGGCCGCCGACCGCCCCTGGGCATTCGTGAACGTCAACGTGCGCCCGTACTACAGCGAGGGCTCGAAGACGCTGGCGTACGAGACGGCGGAGCAACTGGGCTGGACCCTGCCCGACCGCTGCGTGGTGCCCATCGCCTCGGGGTCGCTCTACACCAAGATCCACCGGGGCTTCACGGAGCTCTTGGACCTCGGGCTGGTGGAGGGCGGCGTTCCCGCGATGAACGGCGCGCAGGCAGAGGGCTGTGGCCCCGTGGCCGCTGCATATGAAGCCGGGGTCGACTTCGTGTCTCCCGTGCGCCCCGAGACCATCGCCAAGAGCCTCGCCATCGGCAACCCGGCCGACGGGCTGTTCGCGCTCGACGTGGCGCGCGGCACCGGTGGTGGCATCGACGCGGTGACCGAGGAGGAGATCACCGATGGCATCGCCCTGCTGGCCGAGACCACCGGCGTCTTCACCGAGACCGCCGGGGGCGTGACCACCGCGGTGCTGACGCGCCTCGCCGAGCGCGGCGAGATCGGCCGCGACGAGCGCGTGGTCATCTACATCACCGGCGACGGGCTCAAGACCCTCGACGCCGTGGCCGAGCGGGTGGAGCCGGTGACCATCCGCCCGACGGTCGCCGAGTTCGAGGCCGCGGTATCCGCCACCTCGACCCTGGAGGTCGGGCGATGAGCGTGACCGTTCGCATCCCCTCACCGCTGCGCCCGCTCACGGGCGGAGCCGGCACCGTGGAGTGCGACCCGGGTACGGTGGGCGCCATCATCGACGAGCTCGATGCCAACCACCCGGGGTTCAAGGACCGCGTCACGCAGGACGGCGAGCTTCGCCGGTTCGTGAACGTGTTCGTGGCCGGGCAGGACGTGCGGTTCGAGCAGGGCATCCAGACCGACGTCGCGGACGGCCAGGAGGTCACGATCCTCCCGGCGGTGGCCGGGGGCTGACGGCCTCGCGCACGGCCTTCGTCACCGGGGGCACCGGCCTCGTCGGAGGTTTCCTCGTGGACGCCCTGCTGGCTGGCGGGGTCGAGGTCGTCGCGTTGGCGCGCGCGCCCCAGGGCGCGCGTCGCCTCGCCGATGCCGGTGCCCAGGTGGTGCGCGGCGACATCGGCGAGGCCGACCGCTGGAGCTCCCGCGTCGCCGACTGCGACGCGATCTTCCATGTGGGCCTCCCGCGGCTGGTCCCGCCCGTGCGCGGGCGCCATCTGAGGAGGGCCGAGCGCGAGGCGCGGGCAGGGGCTGAGATCATCGGGCGCCTGGCCGCGGGGCGTCCCGTCGTGATGGCCTCGTGTGCCATCGCCGGCGCCCAGGGCCCGCTGGCGATTGCGCGCCCGGCCCTCGCCGCCGAGGCGGCACTGCGGGACGATGGCCTGCGCGTGGTGCGATTGCCCTGGGCCTACGGGCCGTCCGGCTTCATCTGCGGCATCTCCCGGGGGTTGCAGATGCGGCGGTTCCGGATCGTGGGCCCGGCGGACAACGTCATCGCCCTGGTAGGTGCCCATGACGCCGCGCGCGCGTTGGTCGCAGCCGCATCGGCGCCCCCAGGCACCTACGTCGTCGCCGAGCCGAACCCGCCCACGCAGGCAGAGTTGGTCCACCACCTCTGCGCCGCGCGGAACGCTCCGCGCCCCGATCACCTGCCGCCCCGGATGGCGGGCGTGAGCCTGGGATCGGTGGTGGTGGAGGCCATCGCCACCGAGCAGCACGTGGCCGTCACTGCGCCGCCGGGCTTCGCACCGGCGCAACGGTGGGATCGTGACCTCGCGGAGGCACTCGCGGGGCAATAGCCCGGGATGGCATCCGGCGCGAGGCGTCGCGGCCGGCTCCCCCGCGTGAGCGCGGCGTCAGTCCTCGGCGCCGGCGGTGTCGGGGTCGGGCTCAGGCGGGATTATCGGCAGTTCGGTGGCGTGCTGTATCGCTCCCCCCCGGTGGTAGCGCAGGTCCACCACGTCGGCCTTCTGGTCGCCATACACGCCCACCCCGGCGAGCAGGGCCATGCGCTTGCCGAGGCCGCGCTTGCGCGCGCGCATCTTGGGCACCAGCGGCTCGCTGAACCGCAGCCACCGCCCTTCCACCGTGAAGTGCTCCCCCTCCTCGCGCGGGGATCCGTTGACCCAGACCATGAAAGGCCGCTCCGCGCCTTCGGGAAGGGCCACGCTCCACACCGGTTCGCTCACGCCATCATCGTACCCGCGCGTCCGCTGCCCGGCGCAGCACCGCTGGGGTACGCTCGCCGGCCGCATCGGAGATCCCGGAAGGAGCAAGCAATGAGCGCCCAGCTCGCCCATGACGCCTTCCATGCCGCCCTCAACGCCACCATCGCCGGTGACACCGGTCCGATGCACGCGATCTGGGCGATGGAGCACGAGGTGACCAAGCTCGGACCATTCGGGGGCATGCTCGTCGGCCGCCGGGCGGTGCTCGGCCAGTTCGACGCCGAGGCCGCGATGGGCATGAGCGGGATCATCGTCCCCGAGGACATCCACATGGGGGAGGGTGGTGACATGGCCTTCTCCTCATGCGTGGAGCGAGGCGTGGGCTTCCGCAGCGGCGACGGCAGCCCGGTCGATGTCCATCACCGCATCACGAACGTGTTCATGCGCGAGGCCGGTGAGTGGCGCATCGTGCACCACCACATCGACCTCACTGCAGAACTGCGCTCCTGGCGCGGCGGTTCATCAGGCCAGCACAGCACGCGCGGCAGGATTCGAACCTGCGACCCCTGGCTCCGGAGGCCAGTGCTCTATCCACTGAGCTACGCGCGCTCGCGGGGGGAGTGTAGACACGCCGCGTAGAGTCGCCCCGTGGACCTGATCGTGACCTTCATCGGTACCTCGGCATCGGTGCCGAGCGCCGCGCGCGGCACGTCGGCCACCCTGGTGAGCCGGGGCGGGCGCCGCTGGCTCGTGGACTGCGGGGAGGGCACGCAGCGCCAGTTGCTCAGGTCGGGCGTGGGACTGGCCGACGTCGATGTGGTGCTGCTCACGCACCTGCACGGCGACCACTTCCTCGGCCTTCCGGGCATGTTCAAGACGTTCGCGCTGCGCGGCCGCGAGGAGCCCCTGCTGCTTGTGGGCCCGGAGGGCCTCGACCAGCTGATGGTGACGCTGCAGCCCCTCATCGGGCGCCTGCCCTTTCACCTCGAGGTGCAGCAGAGCGGCCCCGGTGAGGTGCTGCGCGACGACGACGCGGTGATCCGTGCCTTCCACACCGACCACGGCGTGCGGTCGCTGGGCTACGCGCTGGTGGAGGACGACCGCCCGGGCGCATTCGACGTGGACGCCGCCCGTGCCCTCGGGGTTCCGGACGGCCCGTCGTTCGGGGTGCTGCAGCGCGGCGGGGAGGTCACGCTCGACTCCGGTGCCGTGGTACGGCCCGACCAGGTGATGGGCGAGGCACGTCATGGACGGGTTGTGGTGTTCTCGGGCGATACCCGGCCGTGTGCCGGCACCGAGGACGCCGCCCGCGGGGCCGACCTGCTCATCCACGAGGCCACCTTCTGCGACGAGGACGACCTGCGGGCGATGGAGACCCGCCACACCACCGCGCGCGAGGCCGGTGCGCTGGCGGCCCGCGCCGGCGTGCGCATGCTGGCCCTCACGCATGTGAGCACGCGCGTGCAGCCGCGCGAGGTCCGGCGCGAGGCCGAGCGGGAGTTCCCGGGCGTCATCGTGCCGCGCGACTTCGACCAGGTGGAGATCCCGTTCCGCGAGCGGGGTGGGCCGCGGCTCATCCCGGTGCAGGACCGGCTGGGGAAGGGCGCGTGGGACGAACCGGCCGCCGCCGACGGCCCTGCTATGCTCGGGGACGCAAGCCTTTAAGACCGGTCCCGTGAGGCCGGGAAGGAGTAGGCAAAGATGGCGAAGGTCCTGATCGACTCCGATCAGTGCCGCCGCACCGTGGCGCGCATGGCGCACGAGATCGTCGAGCACCACCCGGATACCTCGGCGGTGGCACTAGTCGGTTTGCATACGCGCGGCGTGCCGCTTGCCGAGCGCCTGCGCGTGCTGATCGAGGAGTTCTCGGGCGAGGCCCCGGCCCTCGGCACCGTGGACATCGCGCTGTACCGCGACGACGTGGGCCTAGGCGGCGGCAGGCGCGGGGTGGTGCCGGTGGTGGGGGAGACCATCCTCGACTTCGACATCGCCAGCCACGCGGTGGTGCTGGTGGACGACGTGCTCTACACCGGCCGCACGATCCGCGCCGCCATCGACGCGGTGTTCGACTACGGGCGCCCGCCCAGGGTCGAGCTCGCCGTGCTGGTGGACCGCGGCCACCGCGAGATGCCCATCAGGCCCGACTACGTGGGGCGCAACCTGCCGACGAGTCGCGACGAGCGCATCTCGGTGCACATGGCCGAGATCGACGGACGCGACGAGGTGCTGCTGGAGGAGGGATCATGAGCACGCGTTCGTCGCTCGTCCGCATGGCGGATCTCACGGCCGGGGACGTCGGTCGCATACTCGACACCGCCGACCGCTTCGCATCGGTGATGGATCGCGACATCAAGAAGGTGCCGACCCTACGCGGGCGCACCGTGGTGAACCTCTTCCTCGAGCCGTCCACCCGCACCAGCACGTCGTTCGAGCTGGCGGCCAAGCGGCTGTCCGCCGACGTGGTGAGCATCAAGGGCCAGGGCACGAGCATGGACAAGGGGGAGACCCTCAAGGACACCATCCTCACCCTTGAGGCGTACGAGCCCGACGTGTTCGTGATCCGCCACCCCCAGGTGGGTGCCTGCGCGATGGCCGGGCGCTACACCGACGCCGCCGTGGTGAACGCCGGCGACGGCACCGGAGAGCACCCCACGCAGGCGCTGCTCGATGTGTTCACGGTGCAGCAGGAGGTCGGATCGCTCGACGGCATGCACGTGGCCATCGTGGGCGATGTGCTGCACTCGCGCGTGGCGCGGTCGGGCATCCAGGCATTCCGCATGATGGGCGCGCGGGTGACGGTGGTGGCGCCCCCCACGCTTGTGCCCCGCCACCTGGCCGAGGCGCTGGGGGTGGAGGTGTCGGCGGACATCCGCGACATCGCGGATGCCGACATCGTGTACGTGCTGCGCATGCAGGTCGAGCGCATGGGTGCGGGCGGGTTCGTGCCCTCGCTCGAGGAGTACGCGCGCATGTACCAGGTGAACCACGCGCGGCTCGGGCCCGGCCAGCGCGTGATGCACGCAGGCCCCGTGAACCGCGGGGTGGAGATCAGCGGGGAGGTCGTGGACGACCCCGGGTCACTCATCGAGGCCCAGGCGGCGAACGGGCTGGTGGTGCGCATGGCGGTGCTGTACGACGTGTTGACCGAGGCGGCCGGCGAGCCGGGCGAGGACGAGGGCGGCGTGCTCCTGGAGGCTGCATGAGCACGGTGGCCCCCAACCCGCGCGTGCGGCTCCCCCAGCGTCCCGGCGAGCCCGCCAACCTGGTCATCCGCGGGGCGCGCATCCTCGATCCCGCCGCCGGCATCGACCGGGTGGGCGACCTGGTGGTGAGGGATGGCCTCATCGGGGGCGACCCCGAGGACCTCGAGGTGATCGACGGGACGGGCCTCACCGTGATGCCGGGCATCGTAGACGTGCACGTGCACCTGCGCACGCCCGGCAAGGAGCACGCCGAGGACATCGCCACTGGCACCGCCAGCGCCGCGGCCGGCGGCGTGGTGGCCGTGCTCGCGATGCCCAACACCCAGCCGCCCACCGACAACCCGAGCATCCTGGGATCGCTGCTCGAGCGTGCGTCGCGCGAGGCCGTGGTGCCCACGGGGTTCATCCCGGCCATCACGGTCGGGCAGCAGGGCGAGTCGCTCACCGAGCACGGCGACCTGGCCGAGGCCGGCGCCGCCGCGCTGTCGGACGACGGCGTGCCGGTGGGCAGCGCGCTGGTGATGCGCCGCGCCCTGCAGTACCAGAGGGCCACGGGCCTGCTCTTCACGCTGCATGAGGAGGACATGAGCCTCTCGGGCACGGGCGTGATGCACGAGGGCACCGTGTCGGCGCGCATCGGCCTTGCGGGGATCCCCGGGGTGTCGGAGGCCGTGCAGGTGGCGCGCGACTGCGCGCTGGCCGGCTATGAGGACGGCCGCATCCACATCTGCCATGTGTCGGCGCGCGAGACCGTCGATGAGATCCGCCGCGCGAAGGAGCGGGGCGTGCAGGTGACCGCGGAGGTCACGCCGCACCACCTGCTGCTCACCGAGGACGCCGTGGGCGACGACCCCGACCCCGCGCGCTTCAAGATGAATCCGCCGCTTCGCAGCGAGGACGATCGCCAGGCGCTCATCGAGGCGCTCGTGGACGGCACCCTCGACTGCATCGCCACCGACCACGCACCGCACCCGGGGGACGAGAAGGAGAACCCCTTCGCCGAGGCACCCTTCGGGGTGATCGGGCTCGAGACGGCCTTCGCCGCCTGCCACACCGAGCTGGTGCTCACCGGGCGCCTGGGCCTGGAGGACCTCATCATGAGGATGAGCACCACGCCGGCGCAGGTGTTCGGCCTGCCCGCCCCCACCCTCGCCGATGGCGCCACCGCGAGCCTGGCCGTGGTCGACCTGGCCGCCACCGACCGCGTGGGCGAGCGGCCCTATGCCAGCAAGTCCAGCAACGCGGCCTTCGAGGGCATGGACCTCACCGGCCGCATCGTCATGACCCTGGCCGGGGGCCAGGACGTCTACCGGAGGGACGCATGAGCAACCGGCACCCGGCGCTCGCCACCCGCGAGGACGCGGGCCTCGTCATCATCGACGTGCAGGACGCCTTCGCGCCCGTGATCGACGGCTTCGACGGGGTGGTGGCGAACTGCGGCCTGCTCGTGGAGGGCTTCGGGGTGATGGGCCGCCCGGTGATCGTCACCGAGCAGTACCCCAAGGGACTCGGGCATACCGTGCAGGCGCTCGCCGATCGTCTGCCCGACGGCACGCCGATCATCGAGAAGACGCGGTTCTCCGCCTGCGGGGTGGAGGGATTCGAGGATGCCTACGACGCCGCGCCTTGCGACACCTGGGTGGTGTGCGGGGTGGAGGCGCACGTGTGCGTGAACCAGACGGTGCACGACCTGCTCTCGCGCGGGGCATCGGTGCACGTGGCAGCCGACGCCGTGAGCTCGCGCACGCCCGCCAACCGCCAGGCGGGCCTCGACAAGGCCGCGCGGGCGGGCGCGCATGTGACGTCGGCCGAGATGGTGCTGTTCGAGATGCTCGCGCAGGCCGGCGGGCCGGAGTTCAAGGCGATCTCGGCGCTTGTGCGATGAGCGACGCGCTCATCGTGCTCGAGGACGGCATGGTGCTGCCGTGCCGCTCGGTAGGGGCGTCCGGCACCGCGCTGGGCGAGATGGTGTTCACCACCGGCATGAATGGCTACCAGGAGGCCGTCACCGACCCGTCATACCTCGGGCAAATCCTCACCTTCAGCGCGCCGATGATCGGGAACTACGGCACCGGCGATCAGGCGCTCGAGAGCCCCCGCGTGTGGCCGGGGGCGGTGATCGCTACCCGCATCGGGGATTCTCCCGGGGTGGCCGGACCGGTCGGGTTCCGCTCGTGGCTGGCCGCGCAGGGCGTGGTGGCGGTGGAGGATGCCGACACCCGGCGCCTCGTGCGCCACCTGCGCGACCACGGCGCGATGCGAGGAGGCGTGAGCACCGGGATGGGCGCCGAGGAACTGCTGGCGCTGGTGCGCGAGCACCCGCACCTCGACGGCCGTGACCTCTCGGTGGATGCCGCGGGCGCGCGGAGATCGCTGGGCGGCGACGGCCCGACCATCGTTGCCGTGGACTGCGGCATGAAGCAGGGGATCCTCACCGGGCTCGCCGGGTCGGGCATGCGGGTGGAGGTCGTTCCCGCGGGCACGACCGACGAGGAGATCCTCGCCCTCGATCCCGACGGGGTGTTCATCAGCAACGGCCCGGGCGACCCGGCGGCGTGCGTGCCGGTGATCGACGCACTGTCGGGAGTGCTCGGCAAGGTCCCGGTGTTCGGCATCTGCCTGGGGCACCAACTGCTGTCGCACGCGCTCGGCCTGCGCACCGAGAAGCTGCCCTTCGGTCACCGCGGCGCCAACCACCCGGTGCAGCGCGCCGAGGACGGCGTGGTGGAGATCACCGTGCAGAACCACGGCTACGCGGTGGTGGCCGACTCCCTGCCCGACGGGGTGGAGGTGACGCGCACGAGCCTGTTCGACGGCAGCGTTGAGGGCATCGCCGCCCCCGACGTGCTGGCCGCGTCGGTGCAGTACCACCCCGAGGCCCGGCCCGGGCCGCACGACGCGACCTACCTGTTCCGTGCCTTCCGCGACCGGGTGGCCGCCTGATGCCGCGCCGCGAGGACATCCGCACCATCATGGTGCTTGGAAGCGGGCCGATCGTGATCGGGCAGGCCGGTGAGTTCGACTACTCGGGCACCCAGGGGTGCCGCGCGCTGCGCGACGAGGGGTACCGCATCGTGCTGGTCAACTCCAACCCGGCCACGATCATGACCGACCCCGGGGTGGCCGACCGCACCTACGTGGAGCCGCTCGACGTGCAGGCGGCCGAGCGCATCATCCAGGTGGAGCAGCCCGACGCGATCCTGCCCACCCTAGGCGGGCAGACCGCGCTGAACCTGGCCATCGACCTCGCCGAGGCCGGGGTGCTCGATCGCCATGGGGTGGAGCTCATCGGCGCCGACGTGGACGTCATCCGGCGGGCGGAGGACCGCGATCTGTTCAAGCAGTGCATGCGCGAGGTGGGCGTGCCGGTGCTCGACAGCCGCATCGCCACCGACCTCGACACCGCGCGCGATGCCGCCGAGGCGCTGGGCTTCCCGATCATCCTGAGGCCGGCCTTCACCCTCGGTGGTGAGGGAGGCGGTGTGGCGCTCACCCCCGATGACCTCGAGCCGGTGGTCACCAATGCCCTCGCGGCCAGCCCCATCTCGCAGGTGCTCATGGAGCGGTCCGTCACGGGCTGGGATGAGATCGAGCTCGAGGTGGTGCGCGACCGCAACGACAACGCGGTGATCGTCTGCACCATCGAGAACCTCGACCCCATGGGCGTGCATACGGGCGACTCGGTGACGGTGGCGCCGGCGATGACCCTCGACGACCGCGAGCAACAGCTGCTGCGCGACGCCGCCATCGAGGTGGTGCGCGCCGTCGGCGTCGAGACCGGCGGCGCCAACGTGCAGTTCGCGCTCAACCGCGCCACCGGCGAGATGGTGGTGATCGAGATGAACCCGCGGGTGTCGCGCTCGTCAGCGCTGGCATCCAAGGCCACCGGCTTCCCGATCGCACGCATCGCCGCCCGCCTGGCCATCGGCTACACGCTCGACGAGCTGCCCAACGACATCACCAAGGTCACGCCGGCGTCGTTCGAGCCCACGCTCGACTACGTGGCGGTCAAGGTGCCGCGCTTCGCGTTCGAGAAGCTCACCGAGGACCGCGTGCCGCTCTCCACCTACATGCAGAGCGTGGGCGAGGTATTGGCCCTGGGCCGCACCTTCGGCGAGGCGCTGGGCAAGGCGCTCAGCGCCCGCGAGCTCGATGCCCGCCTCGATGAGCCCGATTCGGTGGACCAGGCCCTCGAGCGCTTGCGCAAGCCCTCATGGGACCGCTTCGACCTCATGATGTGGGCCGCCGGGCACGGGGCCACGGCGGAGCAGCTGCACGAGGCCACGGGCGTGCACCGGTGGTTCACCCACGAGATCCTTGCGCTCGCCACCGCGGTTGACGATCTGCCGGGCGACCTGGCCGCCATCGATCATGACCAGATGCTGGGCGCCCGCAGGCGCGGGCTCACCGACCGTGACATCGCCGCGCATACCGGGGCCAGCGAGGCCGAGGTGGGGCATAGGCGCCATGCGCTCGGCGTGCGGCCGTCGTACCGCGCGGTGGACACCTGCGCGGCGGAGTTCGCCGCGGTCACGCCTTACTACTACGGCACGTTCGGCACCGAGGGCGAGGCCACGCCGCTCGGCCGCCCGTCGGTGGTGGTGCTGGGGTCGGGTCCCAACCGCATCGGCCAGGGCATCGAGTTCGACTACTGCTGCGTGCACGCGGCCATGACGACGCAGGATCTGGGTTACGCGGCGATCATGGTGAATTGCAACCCCGAGACGGTGTCCACCGACCACGGCGTGAGCGACCGGCTCTACATGGAACCGGTCACCCTCGACGCGGTGCTCGACATCTGTCAAGCCGAGCAGCCGGTGGGGGTCATCGCGCAGCTTGGAGGCCAGACGCCGCTCCGCCTCGCAGCCCCGCTCAAGGCGGCGGGCGTGAACGTGCTCGGCACATCCCCGGAGGCCATTGACATGGCCGAGGACCGGGGCCGGTTCGGGGCCCTCCTCGGCGAGCTCGGGCTCAAGGCCCCGCCGTGGGCGATGGCCGAGGGCGAGGCCGACCTGCTGGCGGCTGCCGAGGAGGTGGGCTACCCCGCGCTGGTGCGCCCCTCATACGTGCTGGGTGGACGCGCCATGGCCATCGTCTCGGGACCGGATGAGCTCAGGGCATGGATGGCCAAGGAGAAGCCGCGCGGGCTGGTGATGGTTGACCGCTTCCTCGCCGGCGCCACCGAGATCGACGTGGATGCCCTGTCCGACGGTGAATCGACCTGGATCGCCGGGGTGATGGAGCACGTGGAGGAGGCCGGGGTGCATTCGGGTGACTCGGCATGCGTGCTGCCGCCCCAGGGCATCGGGGCCGACGCCGACGCCGAGGTGCGCCGCCAGGCCGCCCTGCTGGCCGAGGCCATCGGGGTGAAGGGGCTGCTCAACGTGCAGTTCGCCCTCCGCGACGGCACGGCCTACGTGATCGAGGCCAACCCGCGCGCATCGCGCACCGTTCCGTTCGTGGCCAAGGCCACGGGAGTGCCCGTGGTGCGGCACGCGGTGCGGTTGATGCTGGGGGAGAGCATCGCCGAGCTCGGGCTTCCCGAAAGCAGCGCGATGTCGCACGTGGCCGTGAAGGAGGCCGTGCTGCCGTTCGCGCGCTTCCCGTGGGCCGACCCTGTGCTGGGCCCGGAGATGCGCTCCACCGGCGAGGTGATGGGCATCGGCGCCACGTTCACCGAGGCCTTCGCCAAGGCGCAGCGCGGGGCGCGGCAGGCGCTGCCCCGCACGGGCACCGTCTTCCTCTCGGTGCGTGACGAGGACAAGCCGCGCATCGCCGGCCTGGCCGTCGACATCCACGCGGCCGGTCTCGAGATCGTGGCCACCGGCGGCACCGCGAAGGCCGTGGCCGCCGTCGGCATCCCCGTGCGCGAGGTGAACAAGATCTCGGACGGGCCGCCGCACGTGGCCGACCTCATCCTCGGGGGTGAGGTTGCCATGGTGGTGTGCACGCCGAGCGGCCGCGGGGATCGCGCGGACGGCGCCATCATCCGGCGCGCGGCGGTGCGCGCGGGCGTGCCGTGCATCACCACCATCGAGGCGGCGGAGGCCGGCGCGCAGTCCCTGGGGGTCGATCCGGCCGTGGTGGCGCCGGTGGCGCTGCAGGATCTCGCCAGGGCGTGACAGCTACGTCAGGCGTCTGCGGGCGGCTCTTGGCATGGGCGGGTGCCGGGGGGTACAGTCGCGCGGATGGCGATTTCCTCAAAGGCCGGGCAGACACCCCAGCGCTCTCTCGACCAGAGGATGGACGCCCTTCGCCGGGCGAATGAGATCCGCTCCCTGCGTGCACAGCTCAAGCGCGATCTGAAGTCCGGCGCCCTTTCCGTCGACCAGGTCATCGAGTCGCCTCCCGACTACGTGCTCACCGCCAAGGTGTTCGACATGATCGTGGCGGCCCCGAAGTACGGGAAGGTCAAGGCCACCCGCCTGCTCAACCAGTGCCGCATCTCCCAGGGCAAGACCCTCGGGGGGCTCTCCGACCGGCAGCGGGGCGAGCTGGTCGAGCTCCTGCGCCTCCGGTAGCCCGCCGCCCGCGCGTATTCGTGGTGTCGGGCCCGTCCGGCGCCGGCAAGGGCACCCTCATCAAGGGGGCGCTCGACGGCATCCCCGACCTGGCCGTGGCCGTGTCGGTCACTACCCGTGCAAAGCGCCCGGGTGAGGTGGACGGACGCGAATACCACTTCATGAGCAGGGCGGAGTTCGCCCGCCTCGTGGACGAGGGGGCGTTCCTCGAGCACGCGGAGTTCGCCGGGAACCGCTACGGCACCCTCAATAGGGAACTCGACCGCATCATGGGGACCGGCCGCTCGGTGATCCTCGAGATCGAGTTGCAGGGAGCGCGCAACGTGCGCCGCGTGCGGCCCGAGTCGGTGTCGGTATTCATCGAGCCGCCCTCGCTGGAGGAGCTCGCCCGCCGCCTGCGCGACCGCGCGACCGACGCCGAGGAGGAGATCGAGGCGCGCCTCGAGGTCGCCCGCACTGAGGTCGCCGCCCGCGAGGAGTTCGACCACGCCATCCTCAATGACGACATCGCCCGTGCCACTGCGGAGCTCGTCGGTGTCATCGAAGCCGAGGTGCGCTCCGCGTAGCCGGACGCCCGGGGCGGGCGGACATCGCCCTTCTCCCTTCTGAACGGTCGTGCGGACGATGTCCGCCCACCCCGGGCCGCGCAGCGTCGTGCGTGCACCTGCACGCGCGATTTCGCGCACGGGCGGGGGCGGGGCTAGCCTTCCGGGCGTGGCTGAGATACTGATGGGCGTGACGGGCGGCATCGCCGCCTACAAGAGCCTCGACGTGCTGCGCATCCTGCAGCGGCACGGGCACGGGGTGAGCGTGGTGATGACCCACACCGCCGAGCGGTTCGTGGGCAGCGCGTCATTTGCCGCGCTGTCGGGGCGCGAGGTGGGCACGCACCTGTTCGGCGATTCCGAGCAGCCGGGCTACCACCACCTCGACGTCAACGACGGCAAGGACCTCATGCTGGTGGCGCCGGCATCAGCCAACACCATCTCGCAGATGGCCTCGGGTGCGGCGAGCAGCCTTCTCACCTCGTGCTACCTGGCATTCCGCGGGCCCGTCGTGGTGGCGCCCGCCATGAACACCTCGATGTGGCTGCACCCGGCCACGGCTCGCAACATCGACATGCTGCGCGCCGACGGGGTGCACCTGGTCGATCCCGAGAGCGGCCTGCTGGCCGATGGCGCGGTGGGACCCGGCCGCCTTGCGGAGCCCATGGCGATCGTGGACGCCGTCGAGGCGGTGCTTGCGGGAGGGTCCGGGCGTCGTGACCTCGCCGGGAAGACCGTGCTGATCTCCGCCGGCGGCACGCGTGAGCCCATCGACGCCGTGCGCTACGTGGGCAACCGCTCGAGCGGGCGCATGGGCTGGGCGCTGGCCGCCGCTGCGCGCGACCGCGGTGCGGACGTTGTGATGGTGCAGGCCAATGTCGACCTGCCGCGCGAGCCGGGCATCCGTTACGTGGACGCCCCGACGGCCGCCGCCATGCGCGACGCCTGCCGCGCGGAATTCCCCGGTTGCGACATGCTCATCATGTGCGCCGCGGTGGCCGACTACCGGCCCGTCGACGCCGCAAGCGCCAAGCTCGACAAGAGCAAGGCCGATGCCCTTACCGTGCAGATGGAGCGCACCACGGACATCCTGGCCGAGCTCTCGGCGCTGCGCGACGACCAGGTGCTGGTGGGCTTCGCGGCCGAGCATGGCCCTGAGGGCCTCGAGCGTGCCCGCGGCAAGCGCCAGCGCAAGTCGGTGGACATCATGGTGCACAACGACGCGGCGGTGGAGGGCGCGGCCTTTGAGGGCGCCGACAACATCATCACGATCATCGGCCCGGGCGAGGGCGAGCACTCGCTGCCGCGCATGAGCAAGCGCGAGTGCGCCGAGCGAATCCTCGACGCAGCGACGCCGCTCGTGGAGGCCCTGCCCGCTCGAAGCTAGGCACCCCGCGTGGGTGACCTGGCGCACCGCGCGCGCTCGCGTGCGGCGCAACGCAGCGCACGCCGGGGCGCCGCGTGGGGCGGTATCGTGGAGCCCATGGACGAGGGCGTCGGCGCATACGAGTGGTTCCAGCGGGGGATGGAGCTGATGGAGTCGCGCGACTTCCATCCAGCGGCAGTGGCGCTCGAGCAGGCCAAGAAGCTCGAGCCCGACAAGGCGTCCATCCGCGAGGCCCTGGGGCGGGCCTATCTCTCCACGCGGCAGTTCGCGCGCGCGGCCGAGGAGTTCGAGGTCGCGGTGGAGATCCAGCCCACCGACCATTACGCGCACTACTGCCTTGGCCGGGCCTATCGCGGGCTGGGCGAGGACGACCGCGCCGAGCGCCACTACGAGCTGGCGCGCTGCCTCGGGTCGAAGCTGGCGTAGTTGGTGGCGCCGGGCGGCGGGCCAACACCCTGCCCGTCCGGCACCTCGAAACCCAGCCTGAGGATTCCCTCGAAGCTCTCGTCCACATAGGTGGAGAGCAGGCCGAGCAGCCCGTCGAGCCCGTCGGCACCCAGCACCGCGGTCTCCGCCTCGGCCACCATCCAGAGGTCGCCCGCATCGTCGGCCGCGAAGCGCCAGTGGCGCATATCGAGGTTCTTGCGCAGGGCGCGCAGGTAGACGTCCTGGTGTGCGCGGTCGGGCCCCCGCATGAAGAACGCCCGCATCTCGAGGGTGCGCTCGCCGGCGTGCGCGGCTACGGCCACGATTCCGCGCTTGGCGGATGGCACCCGGATGGACCAGTCGACGGGGCCGAGCCGCTCGGCATCCACGCCGATGCCATCGAGCCAGACCTGCACCAGTGCCGCTCCGTCGGACATGCGGGCACCGTACCGCGCCCCGCTCGTACGATGCTCGCGTGCGGATGGTGCTGCAGAGGGTGAGCCGGGCAGCGGTGTCGGTCGACGGCGACGAGGTGGCGCGCATCGGCACCGGGTACCTGCTGCTGGTGGGCGTGCAGGATGGCGACGACGCCGAGGTGGCCCGGCGCATGGCTGCGAAGGTGGCGTCGCTGAGGCTGTTCCCGGGAGATGAGGGCCGGGGGTTCGACCGCCCGCTCGCCGACGTGGCCGGCGCGGTGCTGGTGGTGAGCCAATTCACGGTGGTGGGCGACGTGCGCAAGGGCAACCGCCCGTCATGGGCCGCGGCCGCCCTGCCTGACGCCGCGGCGCCGCTCGTGGAGGACGTCGCGTCGCACCTTGAGGAGGTCGGCATCGAGGTGGCGCGCGGGGTGTTCGGGGCCATGATGGAGGTATCGCTCGTGAACGATGGACCGGTGACCCTGGTGCTGGATTCACGCGATCTGCTGGGGCCGCGACGCGGGTAGGCGCCCTGCCGCCGAGGGCATGCGGGCTGCCCTCGGGGCTGTTCGGAGGAATGGGGGCGTGTGCTACCTTAACCGGGCTGCTGGCAGGACACAGGCGGCACCCGGTGGAGCGGGTCGGGAGACCCGCTTTTTCTTTGGAATTTCGGAGGCGCAGACGGCCGAGACGGCGACAGCGATCGAGCATCAGGTGGAGGAGCTCCTGGCGGAGCACCTGCCCGACGTCGACCTGCGCGCGGTGGGCGTGGGAGGCCGCGCCGGGTCTGGGGTGCTCCAGGTGGTCATCGGTCATCCGGTGCGCGTGGATCACGAGCTCTGCGCGCAGGTGACCCGGGTGCTCGACGACGCCGGGCTTCGCGACCGCTATGCCGTGGAAGTATCATCGCCGGGCCCGGAGCCACCGCTTCGGACCAGTGATCACTACATCGCCGCGATCGGCGAGACGGTGAAGCTGGCGGTTGAGCCGGGGAGCGTTGCCGGCGGGGCCAAGTCGGTGTCGGGGACGCTCACCGATGTGGGCGATGACGCCCTAACGGTCGACACCACGGCGGGGGTCGTCGTGGTGCCGCGCGATGCGGTGCGCCGGGGGCGGATGGTGAAGAGGATTCCATGTGGCGAGTGATGGCAGGAGCCTGATTTGAACCGCGAGATCATCGAGGCGATCAAGCAGATCGAGCGCGAGAAGGGAATCAACTCCGAGACCCTGCTCGTGGCGCTCGAGGCTGCCCTCCTGGCCGCCTACCGGAAGACCCCGGGCGCCGTGGAGTGGGCGCGCGTGGACATCGACCGCGATACCGGCGAGATGCAGGTGAACCAGCTAGTGCTGGCCGAGGGCATGGAGCTCAAGACGCTGCCTCGCCCCGAGCCGGAGATCCCCGAGGGGGTGGATCCCGAGGAGTTTGAGCCGCCGCCGCCGGACATCGACTGGTCGGCGTACGGGCCCGATGAGATCCGCCCCGTCAGCGTGACCACCGACAACTTCGGGCGCATCGCCGCGCAGACGGCGAAGCAGGTGATCCTGCAGCGCATCCGCGAGGCCGAGCGCGAGATGATGTACGAGGAGTACGTCGATCGCGTGGGCGAGGTTGTCAACGGCATCATCCAGCAGTCCGACCACCGTTACACCCTGGTCGACCTGGGCCGCGTGGAGGCCCTGCTACCCGCGAGCGAGCAGGTGCCGGGCGAGCGCTACGACCACGGCGCCCGCATCAAGGCGGTCATCGTGGACGTGCGCGCATCGAACAAGGGCCCGCAGGTGATCCTCAGCCGCAGGTCCGACGAGATCATCAAGCGGCTCTTCGAGCTCGAGGTCCCCGAGATCGCCGACGGCCTGGTGGAGATAAGGAACGTCGCCCGCGAGTCGGGGTGGCGCTCGAAGATCGCCGTCATCTCCAACGTGCATGGCGTCGACCCCGTTGGCGCCTGCGTGGGCCCGCGCGGATCGCGCGTTCGCATGGTCGTGTCGGAACTGCGCGGCGAGAAAATCGACATCATCCCGTTCAACGATGAGCCCGCGCGCTACGTGGCCAAGGCGCTCTCGCCGGCCCGCGTGCGCGAGGTGATCGTGGACGACGAGGCGCGCCAGGCGACGGTGATCGTGCCGGACGACCAGCTCTCGCTGGCCATCGGCAAGGAGGGCATGAACGCCCGCCTTGCCGCGCGCCTCACGGGCTGGCGCATCGACATCAAGAGCGAGTCCACCTTCGCATCCGAGGCGGAGGGCGATGAGTTCTCGGAAGAGCTCGCAGGCGGCGTGCAGCGGTGCATGCACATCCTGCAGAACGGCCGCCGCTGCCCGAATGCCGTCGTGCCGGGTACCCGCCACTGCGCCCTGCCGGGCCACGACCTGCCGCAGCCCAACCCGCCCACGCTGGCGTCGGCCGCCGATGATGAGGCCGGCGACGCGGCCGCGGCTGCGGAGGCGCAGGAGGCCGAGGTGGACGCCGACATCGCCGACGTGGCGGAGGACGGCCCGCAGGAGGAGATCGTTGCCGACCCGGTGGCCGAGGAGGAGGCCGAGGCAGTGGCCGCCGCCGTCGACGACGCAGCCGAGGGGACGGCAAGGGGGGTGTCAGACGGGTGACGCGCCTCGTGCCATCCGCCATGTGCCCGAGCGCATGTGCCTCGGGTGCGGCCGTCGTGCGCCGAAGCACGACCTCGTGCGCTTCACGGCCGTGCCGCAGGGTGGCGCGCTCGTGGTGGTGTGCGACCGTGACGGCATGCTCGGCGGGCGCGGGCTCTACACGTGCGCCGCGCGGCACTGCCTCGAGCGGGCGATGGAGCGGCGGGGCTTCGCGAGGGGTGCCCGCGCGCAGGTGCGGGCCGACGCGGCGCTCATGGACGAGCTGGGCGATGGGCAGGCGGTGAGCGGCTGATGAGCGAGAAGAAGCGAATCTACGAGATCGCCAAGGAGGAGGGCCTTCCCAGCGCCAACGTGCTGCAGCGCCTCCAGAGGGCCGGCATGAACGTGAAGACGGCGTCCTCCACGGTTGACGTCGCGTGGGCCATGCACATCCTCTCGCCGAACCGGCACCCGAAGCCCGAGGGCGAGATGCCCCAGCCGGAGCCCAGGAAGAAGGCCGCGCCGCGCAAGAAGAAGGTCGAGGCGCCGGCGGAGGAGCCGGCGGCTGAGGCTGCTGCCCCCGAGGCCGTGGAGGCACCCGAGGTCGCGCCCGGGAAGCCTGCGCCCGCGAGGAAGGCCGCACCTGCAGCGGCTGTCGAGCCCGTGGGCGGGGAAGCGCCCGCCCCGGCAGCCGAGGCTGATCCGGTGGATGCCGCTGCGGTCGAGAAGGCTGCGCCCGCCGCCGGGGCTCCTGCCCCCGCACCCGCCCCAGCGCCTCCCGCCGCCGAGGAGGACCCCGCACCCGCCGCAGCGCCTCCGGCCGCCGAGGCCCCGGCCGCCGGGCCCCGCGGGGTCGCCGAGGACAAGACGTCTGAGGTGAAGGAGAGGATACCGCCGAAGCGCGCGCCCGAGAAGATCGTGCTGCCGGCGCCCCGGCGCGACCCACGACCGCCGCCACCACCACTATCACCACCGCCGCCGGAGGCTGCGCCTCCGCGCAGCGACTCCGCCGGGCCCTCCGGCTCGGGCGTGCCCGGCGATCGCGGTCGCTCGGGCACGCTCCCGCCACGCGGCACCGGTGGAATCGGCCGTCCTGATGGGGCCGATGGGCGCGGTCGCAAGCGCCGCGTGGTCATCGATGCGCAGGCCGGTCGTCGCCAGGGCGGCGGGGGCCGCGACAGGCGCGATCGCCGCGGAGCCGGCAAGGAACACGCCGAGGCACAGGTACAGGCCCCGGTCAACCAGGCCGACCTCCCGCGCGCCGACATCCGCTCGGGCGCGACGGTGAAGGACATCGCCGAGACGCTGGGCATCCCCACGGCGCAGATCATCAAGTTCATGATGACGATGGGCGAGCTGGTGACCATCACGCAGTCGATGTCCGATGACGCCATCGAGCTCATCGCCGCGGACATCGAGCGCAAGATCAGCATCATCCACGCCGAGGAGGAGCCTGATCTCGAGGTGGTGGTGGAGGACGACCCGGCCGACCTCACGGCGCGTGCGCCCGTGGTGACCGTCATGGGCCACGTGGACCATGGCAAGACCTCGTTGCTCGATGCCATCCGGCGCACCGAGGTGGCGGCCGGCGAGGCGGGCGGCATCACGCAGCACATCGGGGCCTACCAGGTGCACCACAACGAGCGCGAGGTCACCTTCCTCGACACCCCTGGCCATGAGGCCTTCACCGCCATGCGCGCGCGTGGCGCCAAGATCACAGACGTGGCCGTGATCGTGGTGGCCGCGGACGACGGCGTGATGCCCCAGACGATCGAGGCGATCGATCACGCGAAGGCCGCCGAGGTGCCGTTCGTGGTGGCCATCAACAAGATCGACAAGGACGACGCCAACCCCGACAAGGTGAAGCAGGAGCTCTCGAGCCACGAGGTGATCCCCACCGACTGGGGAGGGGGCACGGAGTTCGTCAATGTCTCGGCCCAGCGCGGCGACGGCCTCGAGGACCTCCTCGAGACGGTGCTGCTGGTTGCCGACGCCGACGCCGACCCCAGGGCCAACCCGGGCGCCGAGGCGTCGGGCACGGTGGTGGAATCACGCCTCGACCCCGGACGCGGTCCGGTGTGCACCCTGCTGGTCCAGCGGGGCACCATGCGCGTGGGCGAGGTCGTCGTGGTGGGCGAGACCTTCGGCCGCGTGCGGGCCATGCTCGACTACAACGGCGAGCCGCTCGAGGCCGCCACCCCGTCCGTCCCGGTGGAGATCCTGGGCCTCGACGGCGTGCCGGACGCCGGCGAGAAGTTCCGCGTGGTCGACAATGAGCGCACGGCGCGCCAGATCGCATCCGTCCGCAGCCAGAGGCTGCGGACGGAGGAGCTCGCGAACCGCCGCCCGGTGTCGCTGGAGGACCTCTTCGCGCGCGTCCAGGAGGGCGGGCTCAAGGAGCTCAACCTCATCATCAAGGGAGACGTGCAGGGGTCTGTCGGCGCCCTCGAGGACGCCCTCAACAAGGTGGAGCAGACCGAGGTGCGCCTGCGCATCATCCATACCGGCGTGGGCGCGGTGAACGAGAGCGACGTCATGCTGGCCGCCGCGTCGCAGGCGATCATCATCGGCTTCAACGTGCGCCCGCGGCCCGAGGCAAAGATGCTGGCCGAGCGCGAGGGCGTGGACGTCCGCACCTACCGGGTCATCTACCGCGCCATCGAGGACATCCGCGACGCCCTGGTGGGCATGCTCGAGCCGGACATCGTGGAGGAGCCCATGGGCGCGCTCGAGGTGCGTGCCACGTTCAAGGCGAGCCGCCTCGGCACCATCGCGGGCTGCTACGTGACCGAGGGCGCCGTGCGCCGCGGCGCCAACTGCCGTCTCGTGCGTGATGGCACGGTGGTGTTCACGGGGAAGGTCGCCTCGCTCAGGCGCATCGATGAGGATGTCCGCGAGGTGCAGCAGGGCTTCGAGTGCGGAGTGCTGCTCGAGGACTACAACGACGTCAAGGAAGGGGATGAGATCGAGGTCTTCGAGCTCAAGGAGGTCGCGCGCACGGCGCAGGCCGCCGCCCCTCCCCCCGCTGCCGCGCCCGCGACGGCGGAGCCCTCCGAGTAGGCCACGGGGTCCCGGCCGCCGATGGGAGCTGGGTTCGTTGGCATCCTCACCGTCGACCTGCACCTGCCCGAGGCGCGCTCGCTCAAGGAGAAGCGCCGCGAGGTGCTGCGCGTGAAGCAGGGCCTGGCGCGACAGGTGGGCGCCAGCGTGGCCGAGGTGGACCACCACGACCTCTGGCAGCGCTGCCGGCTGTCGCTGGCGGTCGTGGCCCGCGAGGCGGGGGAGGCCGCCGACCAGCTCGATCAGGCATCGCGCCGCCTGGGCACCGACCCCGAGTGGCAGGTGGTGTCCGAGCAGCGCGAGGTGCTCGATATCGACGAGAACCACGAATGAGCGTCCCGCGCCAGAGGCAGCGACGCGCCAATGAGGCGATCCGCGAGGTGGTGGGCGGCGCGCTGCTCACGGAGCTGTCGGACCCGCGCCTGCAGATGGTGACCGTGACGGCCGTCGAGGCCAGTCCCGACCTGGGTCGGGCGAAGGTGTACTGGACCGTGCTCGACCCGGGGAAGGCCGAGGCGGCTGCCTCGGGGCTGGAGGCCGCCCGTGGGGTGCTGCAGGGCAAGGTGGGCCGCGCGCTCCGCTCGCGCAATACCCCCCACCTGGTGTTCGTACGTGATGTGCTGCAGGACCGGGCGCGGCGCCTCACCGCCCTCATCGACGAGGTGGCCCCGGCCGACGAGCCACCCGCGGGCGGCGACGCGTGACGCACCACGCCCACCACGACCGCCCCGAGGGCGAGCGCGTAGGGGCGCGGCGCGTCGCCGAGGCCCTCGGGGGCGGGGCGCGCAAGATCACCGTCACCACGCACCGCAAGCCCGACGGCGATGCGGCGGGGTCGATGATCGCCATGGCGCGGGTGCTGCGCGGGCTCGGCCACGACGTGGTCATGTGGCACGTGGAGGGCCCCGGGCTCCCCGAGAACCTCGCGTGGCTGCTGTCCCCGGGCGAGGAGGTGCTGGCCGGCCCCGTGGTCGACCACGCCGACCGGGTGCTCGTGAGCGTGGACGCGGCCTCGTCGCACCGCGTGTGCGATGAGGACCCCACCGCGCTCGGCAGCCCGATCATCAACATCGACCACCACCATGACGCCCCGGCGTGGGGCGACATCAACCTCATCGACGGCGAGGCGTCCAGCACCGCGGAACTCGTGCTTCGCGTGGCCGATGCCCTGGGCGTGGAGCTCACCGTGGACGTCGCGCTGCCGCTCTACGTCGGCCTCGTCACCGATACCGGCCGGTTCTCGTATGCCAGCACGGGATCCGGTGCGCACCGCGCCGCGGCCCGCATGGTCGAGGCCGGGGTGCGCCCGGGAGAGGTCTATCGCACTCTGTACGAGGACATCCCCCTGGGCGACCTGCGCCTTGCCGGCCGGGCCATCGCCGCGGTCCGCGAGGAGCTCGACGGCCGCCTCGTGGTGTCGGTGATCACCCGCGACGACATCTCGGCCGCGGGGGGCGACGATTCGGACGGCGTGGTGGAGGCGCTTCGCGCGGCACGCGGCGCCCAGGTGTCCGCGCTCATCCGCGAAGTGGCCGACGGCGAATGGCGGGTGTCCACCCGGGCATCGGGCGACGCCTTCGACGTGTCCGCAATCGCGGCCATCGAAGGGGGTGGCGGGCACAGGGCAGCGGCGGGCTTCACGTCGCACCACGACCCCGAGGCCATCATCGCGCTCATCCGCGACGCCATGCTCGAGCAGGGGGCCTGAGTGGGGAAGTCCGTGCAGGTGCCGCCGCGGGCGCTCCTCGTGGACAAGCCGGCGGGGCCCACGTCGCACGACGTCGTGGCCACGTGCCGGCGGGCGCTGGGCGGGCCGCGCACCGGTCACACCGGCACGCTCGACCCCTTCGCAACAGGCCTCATGGTGATCCTGGTGGGCCGGGCCACCCGCCTCGCACCGTTCATCAGCGGGCTCGACAAGACGTACCTCGCGGGCCTCCGTCTGGGAGCACGATCGGAATCGGGCGATCCCGATGGGCCGATCACCGCCGGTGGTCCTCCCCCCGACGAGGCAGGCCTGCGTGACGCTCTCTCAGCGATGGTGGGTGAGAGCCGGCAGCAGGTGCCCGCGCTCTCGGCGGTGAAGGTGGATGGCGAGCGCCTCTATGCGCTCACCCGCCGGGGCGAGCAGGTCGAACGTCCCACGCGCACGGTGGTCGTGGAGCGCGCGGATCTGGTGTCCTACGACCCGATGACCGGACATGCCCTCGTCGAACTGCGCTGCGGGCCGGGTACCTACATTCGCCAGCTGGCCGCCGACGTCGGCGAGCGCCTTGGCTGCGGTGCCTACTGCCACGAGCTGCGCCGCACCGACGTGGGGTCGCTTTCGGTGAGCGGGGCCATCGCGCTCGATCAGCTGGCGCCGGGCTGCGGGATGGAGCCGATCGAGGTGGTGGGGCACCTGCCGCGCGTGGACCTCGACGACCGCGCCGCGGCCGACATAGCGCACGGCCGGCGGGTGCAGGGCGCGCCGCCCGGCGAGGTGGGGCCGATCGCCCTCGCGCACCACGGGGAGCTGCTCGCCGTGGCCGAGGCGGCGGATGGGGTTCTGAAGCCCAGGGTGGTGCTCACCGGATGAAGCGCTACCAGAGCATCGGCGACCTCCCCCTGGGCGAGGAGCGCAGGGTCGTGGCCATCGGCACCTTCGACGGGGTGCACGTGGGCCACCAGGCCATCATCGGCGGGGCCGTCGAGCGCGCGCGCGAGCGGGGCCTGCAGTCGATGGTTCTCACCTTCGAGCCCAATCCACTGGCGATCCTGCGCCCGGAGCTCGCGCCGACGGTGCTCACCGAGCCCGCGTTCAAGGCCCAGCTGATCGAGGCGCTCGGGGCCGATGCACTGCTCGTGGTGCCTTTCACGCAGGCGTTCTCGCGCATTCGCGCGGATCGGTTCGCCGAGATGCTCGGGTCGGCACCACTCAGCGCGGAAAGCGTGGTGGTGGGCGCGAACTTCCGCTTCGGGCAGGGCGGTTCGGGCACCCTGGCCTACCTGCAGCGCCTGGGCCGCGCGCGCGGCCTGATCGTCGAGAGCCCGGGAACGGTGATGAGCGACGACGGCAAGCCGGTGTCGTCCACCCGCGTGCGGCGCCTCATCGCGCAGGGGCAGGTGGCCGAGGTGGAGTCGCTGCTCGGCCGCCCGCACTCGGTGGAGGGCATGGTGGTGCCGGGCGAACAGCGCGGCCGCGAGATGGGCCTGCCCACGGCGAACGTATCGGTGGCCCTCGAGGTGGCCCTTCCGGCGCGCGGCGTGTATGCGGGGCGCGTGGTGCTGGCCGCCGGCCGATATCCGGCGGCCATCAACCTCGGGTACTCGCCCACGTTCACCGAGGGTGAGGACCCCCCGCTGAGGCTCGAGGCATTCATCCTCGACTACGAGGGCGACGACCTCTACGGCCAGCGAATCCGCGTGGAGTTCGTCGAGCGCCTGCGCGACGAGCGCAGGTTCCCGAGCCCCGCCGACCTGGTGGCCCAGGTACAGGACGACATCGACCGCACCCGCGCGCTGGCCAGGGCCTGATACCCTGCCCGATCACAGTGACCCGGGTGCGGCTCCGGCTGCCCCGTGGCCGGACACGGAGTTGACATACATGCTGGACAAGGACACCAAGGCGGGCGTCATCGCGCCGCACCGCCAGCACGAGACGGACACGGGCTCGCCCCAGGTCCAGATCGCGATCCTCACCGAGAGGATCAATCATCTCACCGAGCACCTGAAGGCCCACCACAAGGACCACCACTCGCGTCGTGGGCTCCTGACCATGGTGGGTCGTCGCAGGCGCCTGCTGAGCTACCTCGAGAAGAAGGACCTGAACGCATACCGCGAGCTCACCGACTCGCTCGGCCTTCGCAGGTAGGCGGACCGGGGCGCCGAGGGCGCCCGTGACGGCGGACCGCCACGAGGGCGGTGCCGCGTGAAGAACCGTGCACGGGGCACGGCGTCAAGGGATGAGGAACGTAATGGCAGAGAAGGGTCCTGACGCAGTCAGCGTCGTCGCCGACATCGGCGGCCAGGAGATCACATTCGAGACGGGACGCCTGGCCAAGCAGGCCAATGGCTCCGTGCTCGTGCGCTCGGGTGACAGCCTCGTGCTGGTCACCGCCGTTGGCGCGCACGAGCCGCGGGAGGGGACGGACTTCTTTCCCCTCACCGTGGACGTCGAGGAGCGGATGTACGCCAAGGGGGCCATCCCCGGTGGCTTCATCAAGCGCGAGAGCCGCCCGAGCGAGCGCGCCATCCTCACCGCTCGCATGACCGACCGACCGCTTCGCCCGCTGTGGCCCAAGGGCTACCGCAACGAGGTGCAGGTGGTCACCACCGTGCTGTCCGTCGACAAGGTCAACGCCTTCGACATCCTGTCGATCAACGGCGCGTCGGCCGCGCTCATGCTGTCGGAGCTGCCCTTCGAGGGGCCGGTCGGAGCGGTGCGCATCGGCATGCTCGATGACGACTTCGTCATCAACCCGACGCTGCAGGAGATGGAGGAGAGCACGCTCGACCTGGTGGTCGCGGGCACCCGCGATGCGATCTCGATGGTCGAGGCCGGGGCCGATGAGGTGTCCGAGGAGGACATGCTCGAGGCGCTGCAGATCGCGCACGACGAGATCCGCAAGCTCTGCGACGTGCAGGACGAGCTGCGCGGGAAGGCCGGCAAGCCGAAGTGGGACTTCGTGCCGCAGGTCATCGACCCCGCCATGCTCGCCGAGGTGGAGAAGGTGGCGCTCGCGTCCATCGAGGAGGCCACGCTCGAGCAGGGCAAGCTGGAGCGCCGCGACAAGGTGGCCGCCGCCAAGGCCGCGGCCCAGCTCCAGGTGATCGGCGAGGAGCCCGCGCCTGAGCAAAAGGCGCAGTTCTCGATGGCCTTCGACCAGTTGATCAAGCGCACGATCCGCCGGCGCATCGCGGTGGAGAAGCATCGCCCCGACGGCCGCAAGGCCGACGAGATCCGTCCGATCTGGTGCGACACCGGCATCGCGCCCCGCACGCACGGGTCGGGCCTGTTCACACGTGGCGAGACCCAGGTGCTTACGCTCCTCGCGCTCGGCACGATGAAGGAGGCTCAGCGCATCGACGATCTCTCGATCGACACCACGAAGCGCTACATCCACCACTACAACTTCCCGCCGTTCAGCGTGGGCGAGACCGGCTTCATGCGCGGCCCCAAGCGCCGCGACATCGGCCACGGCGCGCTGGCCGAGCGGGCGCTGATCCCGGTGATCCCGTCCGATGAGGACTTCCCATACACGCTGCGGCTGGTCTCGGAGACGCTCGAGAGCAATGGGTCGTCGTCGATGGCATCGGTGTGTGGCTCCACCCTGGCCCTGCTCGACGCCGGCGTGAATATCTCGCGCCCGGTGGCGGGCATCGCCATGGGGCTCATCAAGGAGGACGATGAGCTCATCGTCCTCACCGACATCCAGGGCGACGAGGATCACCTCGGCGACATGGACTTCAAGGTGGCCGGCACGTCCGAGGGCATCACCGCGCTGCAGATGGACAACAAGGTCGCCGGCGTGAACCAGGAGACCCTGGCGCAGGCGCTGCAGCAGGCCAAGGACGCCCGCCTGAAGATCCTGGGCGTGATGGCCGAGACCATTCCGGGTCCGCGCGAGGAGCTCAGCGCCTGGGCGCCGCGCATCACCGCCATCAAGATCGACCCCGAGAAGATCGGCATGGTCATCGGCAAGGGCGGCGAGACCATCCGTGGGCTCGAGGCCGACTTCGAGGTGGAGATCTCCATCGAGGACGACGGCACCGTGAGCGTGTACGGCGTGCAGGGTGAGAAGGCCGACCAGTGCGTCGAGCGCATCCGCGCGATGACCAAGGACGTCGAGGTGGGCGATGTCTACGAGGGCGCCACCGTGGTGAAGACCACCACGTTCGGCGCGTTCGTGGAGCTCACCAAGGGGGTGGACGGCCTGCTGCACATCTCCAACCTTGGCTCCGGCCGGGTGGAGAAGGTGGAGGACGTCATCAACCGCGGCGATACCGTGGACGTGCGCGTGGAGGAAGTCGACCGCGCCCGCGGCCGCATCGGCCTGCGCCTGCTGTCGGACGACTCGGCCCCGGCCGACGGCAATGGCGATGGCGAGGGCGACGAGAGCACGCACCGCCGCCCGCGACGTCGCCGGACGATGTCCACGAGCGACGTCTCCGAGTGACGCAGGACCGGGCGCTCGATACCACCGACGCGGGGCTCCGGGTCATCTCGGAGCCCCTTTCGGGGGTGCGCTCGGTGGCGCTCGGGGTGTGGATCGGCGTGGGTTCGCGGTTCGAGGTCGCCGCCGAGGGCGGCATTTCCCACTTCATCGAGCATCTGCTCTTCAAGGGCACTGACCGGCTGTCTGCAGCACAGATCGCCGAGGCCTTCGACGCCATCGGCGGCGAGGTGAACGCCGCCACCGGGCGCGATCACACGGTGGTGTACACCCGTGTGCTCGACGACCACCTGGAGCGTGCCTTCGAGGTGGTGGGCGACATGGTGCAGCGTCCGGCGTTCCGGGAACTCGAGCAGGAGCGGCAGGTCATCCTCGAGGAGATCCTCATGTACGAGGACGACCCCGGTGACCAGGTGCACGACCTCATCAGCGAGGCGGTGTTCCCCGACCAGCCGTTGGGACGGCCGGTCATCGGCACCTCCGAGGTCATCTCGTCGATTCCCGCGGACCACGTCGGCGCGTACCACGCGGGTCACTACACCGCGGGCAACGTGGTGGTGGCTGCCAGTGGCTCGATCGAGCAGGGGCGCCTCCTCGAGCTCTCCGGGCGCTACCTCGGAGACCTCGTGGCGGGCGAGGCCCACGCGGTGCAGCCGGCTGCCCCCGGCGTGCCGCGGCTGGTGTCGCGCGCAAAGCCCACCGAGCAGTACCACCTGGCGCTGGGCGGCCCCGGGCTCGACCGGTCCGATGACCGCCGCCATGCCATGGGCGTGCTCGACGTCATCCTCGGCGGGTCCATGAGCTCGCGCCTGTTCCAGGAGATCCGCGAGAAGCGCGGCCTTGCCTATTCGGTGGGCACCTACTGCGTCGGGTTCTCGGACACCGGGCAGGTGGGGGTGTACCTCGGCACGCGCGAGGAGAACCTCGCCGAGGCCGCCGGGATCATCGGCCGCGAGCTGGTGCGCATGGCCGAGGAGCCCGTGCCCGCCGCCGAACTCACCCGGGCGCGCGAGCACCTGAAGGGCAGGCTGGTGCTGGGCCTCGAGAGCCCGGCCACGCGCATGCACCGCATCGGCCGCGCGGTACTGGGTGGCACGGAACTGCTCGACGTGGACGAGATCGTGGAGCGCATCGAGGCGGTCACCGCAGACGACGTCGCTGCGCTCGCCGCTGAGTTCTGGGATCCTTCCCGCTTGTCGGTGGCCGCGATCGGCCCCGACGACGACGCCGTGCGGGAGGCCGCCTCGCGCCTGTCGCCCAACCTCGTGGAGGCAGCATGACGCGCGTGATGGTCACCGGGGCGAACGGCCGCATGGGCCGTCAGGTGGTGCGGGCCGTCAGGGAGGCCGCCGACATCGATCTGGTGGCGCAGGCCGACCCCGACCTCACGCCCGATGGCACCGCGCTCTTCCTGTCGGTGGACGAGGCCATCGCGGCCACGCAGCCCGACGTGGCCGTGGACTTCACCGTGCCGGATGCGGCCTTCGGCACCGTGAGCGCCTGCCTGCGGGCTGGTGTGCACTGCGTGGTGGGCACCACCGGCATGACCGATGCGCAGATGGCCGACCTCACGGCGCTGGCCGAGTCGGGTCCGGCGAACCTCGTGGTGGCCGCCAACTTCGCGGTGGGCGCGGTGCTGATGATGCGCTTCGCCGAGGAGGCCTCTCGCTTCATGGAGAGCGCGGAGATCGTCGAGCTGCACCACAGCGGCAAGCTCGATGCCCCCAGCGGCACGGCGGCGCACACGGCCGAGATGATGCACGGCGACGTGCCCATCCACTCCGTGCGTCTCCCCGGCATGGTGGCGCACCAGGAGGTCATCCTCGGTGGGCTGGCCGAGACGCTGTCGATCCGCCACGACAGCCTCTCGCGCGAGTGCTTCATGCCCGGTGTGCTGCTGGCCGTGCGCGCGGTGCCCGATCGTCCGGGCCTCACCCGGGGGATCGCCCCGCTGATGTTCCAGTAGTCTCGGCCCGGATTCCGACCCTGGGGGGCGACATGGCTGACGGCTACACGCGCGTGCGCGGCATCGACATCGAGCGGCGGGAGCGCAAGGGCGGGGGCCCGGCATCGCGCGATGTCGCGGGTGCCACCGGCTGCGAGGAGATGACCTGCCGCGTGTGGGTGTTCCATCCCGGCGACCAGATGGCCTATCACCGCCATCACAGCCAGGAGGAGCTCTACAACCTGATCGCCGGCGGGCCTCAGGAGATGCTCATCGAGGGCGACGTCGTAGTGATCGAGGACGGCGACTGGGTACGCGTGGGGAAGAACACCACGCGGCGCATCCAGAACAACAGCGACCGCGAGGGCCACTGGCTCATCGTGGGGGCTCCGCCGGGCACGGGCATCACCGACGGCATCCGCATCGACCCGGAGACCGGCGAGGAGATCCCCCGCACCTGATGGCCGAGCAGTACGACGCCATCATCTGCGGCGGGTCGTTCGGCGGCCTGGCCGCTGCACAGCAGATCGGCGGGCGGGTGCTGGTGATCGACCGCCTGGAGATCGGCGAGGGGGAGACCTCCGCGTCGGCGGTGCCGCTCGCGTGCCTCGAGAACATGGAGATGACCCAGGTCATCGACCAGGTGCACGAGGACATCGTCATACACACCCGCAGGCGCGCCGAGGTGCTGCGGTTCTTCCCGTTCTGCACGTTCGACTACCGGCGCTTCTGCCGTGACCTCTACGAGCGCACAGGCGCCGACTTCGTGCGGGCACGTATCTCGTCGGCCCGGGCCGGCAGGGTGGAGACCACGGCCGGCATGTTCGAGTCTCGGCTGGTCATCGATGCCGCGGGGTGGCGCACGGCCGCGCCCAAGCGCGAGAAGTCGGCCGCGCGAGCGGCGCGCAAGAGCTTCGGTATCGAATCGCGCCAGCCGTATCGCGGCGACGGCCTGCACTTCTACGTGGGCCCCAGCCGCGGCACGCGTCGCTTCTACTGGGCGTTCCCGGCGGGTGATCACGTGCGGGCGGGCCTCGCGACCTACACCGGCGAGTCCGATCTCTCGGCAGACCTCGAGCGGTTCTGCGACGACCTGGGCATGGGCGACCCCGGCCCGGTGCATGGCGGGTTCTTCACCTCCACCCTCACCGACCCGGTGCGCGACGGCATGTTCGTCGTGGGCGATTCCGCCGGAATGTGCTTGCCGGTATCGGGCGAGGGGATACGCCCGGCGCTGGTATTCGGCCAGGTTGCCGGCCGCTTGGCCGAGCGCGTGCGCACCGGCGACCTGCGCCTCGATGAGGCCCTGCGCGCGTACCGCGGCGTCGTGGAGTCGCGAGCGAAGGGCTACCGGATCCTCGAGCGCCTGCAGTCGGTGCTCAACAAGCTGCCGGACCCGCTCTTCGCGCAGTTCGCCCGCGTGGTGGGCAGCGACCGCGTGCTCCCGTGGGCGGTGCAGGCGTACTGGAACGTGGCGAACCCCGACCTCCTCACCCCGGGCCGGGCGCGCGACCCCCTGCCCGCGGGCGCGCTGACCTAGGAACGGTGACTGACCTAGGAACGGTGACTGACCTAGGAACGGTGACAGTCACCAACGGCCCACGGTGACAGTCACCACATCGTCGCCTGACCGGGGCTGATGCAGGGATGTACGCTGCTCGCCGTCGCTGGGTGACAGTCACCAGCAGCCTGCGGTGACTGTCACGGGGGTTCGCGTTCCGGCTATGCTGCCGCGGTGCTTGGAGCCGTCCTCACCGCGGTCGTCACTCCCTTCGATGCCTCGGGGGAGGTCGACGAGATCGCCTTTCGCGCGCTTGTCCAGCGGCTGCTGGCCGGGGGGTCGGACGGCATCGTGGTCGCCGGCACCACCGGGGAGGCGTCCACCCTGAGCGACGTGGAGCGCACCGCGCTGTTCGAGGCCACGCGCCAGGAGACCCGCGGGAAGGGCACGATGGTCGCGGGCACGGGCACCAATGACACCGCGCACTCGGTGCACCTCACGCAGGCCGCCCGCGAGATCGGCGCCGACGCCGTGCTGGTGGTCACGCCGTACTACAACAAGCCACCCGCCCGGGGCGTAGTGGCGCACGTGTCGGCCATCGCCGAGGTGGGCGTGCCGGTGGTGCTCTACAACATCCCGGGGCGAACCGCATTGAACATGCCGCCGGAGCTCATCATCGAGCTCGCGGCAATTCCGGGGGTCGTGGCGCTGAAGCAGGCCAATGAGGACCTGTCCGAGCTCGACGTCGTGATGGATGGCTGCGACCTGGCGATCTACGCCGGGAACGACGACATGCTCATGCCCGTGCTCGAACTGGGCGGTGACGGCGTGATCTCGGTGGCCTCGCACCTGGTGGGCGACCGCATGCAGCGGATGGTGGCGCTCGCGGCCGCGGGCGACCTCGACGGCGCCCGGGCCATCGACGGCTCGCTCGGAGGCCTGTGGCGCGGGCTCTTCGAGGTGACCAACCCCATACTCATCAAGGCGGCCCTCGCGATGACCGGGGCGATCCCGATGGACGTGGTGCGCCTGCCGCTCGTGCGGGCCACGCCCGACGAGCAGGACCGGCTGCGCTCGGTGCTCGCCGCAGCGGACATCCCCGCATGAGCGACGACGGCGCGGTGCGCATCATCCCCCTGGGCGGCGTGGGGGAGATCGGCAAGAACATGTACGTCGTCGAGTACGACGGCCGCATCGTGGTGATCGACTGCGGGGTGACGTTCCCGGGGCCGGAGCAGATGGGCGTGGACCTCGTGCTGCCGGATATGACCTACCTGGTGGAGAACTCCTCGCGCATCGACGCGCTCATCCTGACGCACGGCCACGAGGACCACATCGGCGCGGTGCCGTGGTTCATCGGCGAGGTCGGCTCGGTGCCGATCCTCGGCACGCGGTTCACACTGGCGCTGGTGCGCGGCAAGCTTGACGAGCACAGGCTCCTCGGAGAGGTGGAGCTCGTGGAGGTCGCCGCGGGCGACCCGCCGCGCAGGGTCGGCCCGTTCGAGGCCGAGTTCCTGCGGGTGACCCATTCGATCCCGGATTGCGTGGCGGTGGCGCTCACCTGCCCGGCCGGCACGGTGGTGCATACCGGCGACTTCAAGTTCGACCACCTGCCCATCGGCGGGCCGTCACGGCGCAGCGACATCCCTGGCCTCGCCCGCCTGGGCGACCGCGGCGTGCTGGCCATGATGGGTGACTCCACCAACGCGGAGATGCCGGTGTCGGGCAAGCGGGCTGAGGAGTCGGTGGGCCCGGCCATGGCGAGCCTGTTCGCCACCGCGCCGGGCCGGGTGATCGTGACCACCTTCTCGTCGCAGATCGACCGCATGCAGCAGGTGGTGGACGCCGCGTACCGCGACGGCCGCAGCGTGGCCGTGGTGGGCCGCTCGATGGTGCGCAACGTCAACGTGGCCCGCAACCTCGGCTACCTGCAGGTGCCCGACGGCGTGATGATCGGGGACAAGGAGATCGACTCCGTGCCCGATGACGAGCTGGTCATCCTCACGACGGGCAGCCAGGGCGAGCCGATGTCGGCGCTGCGGCGCATGGCGAACCACGCCCATCCGCGCGTGACCATAAAGAAGGGCGACACAATCGTCTACAGCTCGCGGAGGATCCCCGGGAACGAGCTGGCCATCGACGAGACCGTAAATCGCCTGGTGGCATCGGGCGCGCGCGTGGTGACCCCCGATGACCGCCCGGAGATCCACGCGTCGGGCCACGGCGTGAGCGACGAGCTGGCGTGGATGCTGCAGCTGGTGCGCCCGCGGTTCTTCCTGCCGGTGCACGGCGAGGCGCGACACCAGATGGCGCACGCCGAACTCGCCAACCGCCTGGGCATCCCCGAGCGCACGTTCGTTCTCGAGAACGGCGACGTGCTCGAGGTGTCGGGCGAGGGCGCCGAGCTCGCCGGACGCGTGGAGTCGGGCATCACCTATGTGGATTCCTATGGCGTGAGCGACGTGGGGGAGGGGGTGCTGCGTGACAGGCGGCACATGTCGGAGGACGGCCTGGTGCTGATCGTGGTGCAGGTGGACGCCCACGACGGCACGATCGATGGCACCCCGGACATCGTCACCCGCGGGTTCGGCGGCGCGGAGGACGAGCAGCTGATCGACGCCATCCGCGACGCCGTGGCCGAGAGCATCGCGGAGTCGTCCGAGGAGCGCGTGCACGAGGTCGACGTGCTGCAGAAGCAGCTGCACGACGCCGTGGCCGCGCTGATCAACCGCAAGCTGCGCCAGCGGCCGGTGATCCTGCCCGTGGTGGTGGAGGTCTAGGCAGGAAGTACCGGTTACGGGGCCAACATGGTCCCGTATGCCCGCAACTGCCCCGAAGCCCCGCACCAAGACCCCTGCGCGCAGGGGGTCGACCACCCGCAGGAGCACGCCCCGCAAGCCTTCCGGGCGCGGCCGCGGCAGTGGCTACCGCGAGATCGCAGGCCTCGGGCTGATCGCCCTCGGGGTGTTCCTCGGCGCGGTGGTGTTCGCGTCCATCGGCGGCGGGGCCTCCGGCCGGTACCTCGAGGAGTTCATCCGCATGTTCGTGGGCCGCGGCGTGGGGCTGGCGCCGCTGGTGATGGTGGCCGTCGGCGTGCACCTGATCGTGCGCGTCCCGGTATTCGACGCCAGGCCGTTCCGCATCGGGGCGGGCCTGGTTGCCCTGGCAATCCTGCTGGGACTCGCGTCGGGCCTGTTCGGCGCAGGCATCGATACCGCGCAGGGCTGGTTCGACATGACCGAGATGCAGGCCACCGGCGGGGTGATTGGCGCCGGGTTGTGGTGGGCCACCGACAGCACCATCGGCGCCGTGGGGGCCAACATCCTCACGGTGCTCGGCATCGCGGCAGGAATGGTGCTGATGAGCGGTGCATCCCTCGGCGAGGCGCTTCGCGGGTCGGGTCGGGGCGTCGCCACTGCCGGCGCCGCCGTGGGGCGGGGGGTGGCGACGGCCACCAACACCGCCGTGCGCGGCAGCCGGCGTGCCGGCGACGAGGCCAAGGCCATCGCCCGCACCGTGGCGGCGCCCACCACGCGCCGCGATGCCGATGACCATCCCGTGGACGGAGCAGACCGCTACCCCGACATCTTCGCCGCGGGCGGCCATATGCCGCCGAGTCCGGCGCTGGCCGGCGCGGGCATCCCCGAGGACGACGACGAGCCCATGCCCTTCGGCGCCGATGAGGCGCATGACGTGTTCCACGACCCCATCGACGGGGACGGGGCCGACGGCGTGGGCAGCGATGTCTTCACCCCCGTCGAGCTCCCGATGGCGGACGCCCCGGACGACGCGCCCGGGCATCACGCTCCGGCGGCGGCAGCGGTGGGCGCCCACGAGGCGGACATCCACGGTGCGCCGGGCGCCTCGCCGCGCGGTGGCTGGAAGCGCCCGCCGAAGTCGTCGCTGAGGAAGTCGGCCGGGGTGTCGAAGATGCCGGCCGGCCAGGTGCGGGAGACGTCCCGTCGCCTCGTGGAGGCCCTCGCGGAGTTCGGCGTGCAGGCGGACATGGTCAACGCCGTGTCCGGGCCGCGCGTGACGCGCTACGAGCTGCGCCTTGCCCCGGGCACCAAGGTGTCGAAGGTGTCCAGCCTGCGCGACGACCTGGCCTACGCGCTCGCCGCCACCGACGAGCTGCGCATCCTCGCGCCCATACCGGGCAAGCAGGCGGTGGGCGTGGAGGTGCCCAACCCCGATGCCAGCGTGGTGACCCTGGGCGACATCTGGCGCGACTTCCCCGACGACACTGGCGCCCTCGCGGCGTGGCTCGGCCTCGACATCGGCGGCAAGGCCGTGTACCTCGATATCGCGCGCATGCCGCACATCCTGATCGCGGGATCCACCGGCACCGGCAAGAGCGTGTGCGTGAACGGCCTGCTGGCGTCGATCCTGTTGCGCGCCACGCCCGATCAGCTTCGCCTGGTGATGATCGACCCCAAGAAGGTGGAGCTGAACCACTACGAGGGCATCCCGCACCTGCTCACGCCCGTCGTGACCAACATGAAGAACGCCACGGCGGTGCTGGCCAACATCGTGCGCGAGATGGAGTCGCGCTACGAGGTGATGGGTGCCGCCCGCGCCCGCAACCTCAAGGACTGGAATGCCATCCGCCGCGAGCAGGGACTCAGCGAGGTGCCGCCGATCCTCGTAGTCATCGACGAGCTCGCCGACTTGATGATGGTGGCGCCGGGCGAGGTGGAGGACGCCATCATCCGCATCGCGCAGAAGGCGCGCGCGGTGGGCATCCACCTGCTGCTGGCCACCCAGCGCCCGTCGGTGGACGTGATCACCGGGATGATCAAGGCCAACGTGCCCTCCCGCATCGCCTTCGCGGTGTCCTCGCAGGTGGACTCCCGTGTGGTGCTCGACTCCGGCGGTGCCGAGAGCCTCCTCGGCAACGGCGACATGCTGTTTCGCCCGGTGGGCTCGTCGCGCCTCCAGCGCCTGCAGGGCGCATACGTGTCGGAGGAGGAGATCCTCGTGATCACCGACCACTGGCGCAGGCAGGGTGCGCCGGAGATCAGGGAGGACCTCATGGAGCGCCCCGACGTGGACGGGTCCGAGGTGGACGCCGGTGGCGACGAGATGCTGCGCAGGGCCGTGGACACCGTGGTGCAGCAGGGCACTGCATCGGTGTCGCTGCTGCAGAGGCGCCTCGGCGTGGGGTATGCACGTGCCGGTCGCCTGGTGGACTCCCTCGAACGGCTCGGGGTGATCTCGGGCCATGAGGGATCGAAGCCGCGCGCCGTGCTGATCGGCGAGGCGGATATCCCCCGGGTGCTCGGCATCGCCGCAGCGGACGCGGGCGTTTCAAGGGACGAATAGCCGCAGCGGCTGTCTCGGGGCCCCTCCGGGTCCCGGTCCATGCCGTGGTGCGCGCGGTGATACCTTCGCACTCTGTTCGAGATCGGAAACAGCCTTCGCGAGGCCCGCGTGCGGCAGGGCATCGACTACCCCACGGCCGAGGCGGGCACGCGCATCCGCACGCGCTACCTCAAGGCCATGGAGGACGAGCAGTTCGACCTGCTGCCCGACCCCTCGTACGTGCGTGGCTTCCTGCGCGCCTACTCGACATACCTCGCCATCGACCCGCAGTTGGTGATCGATGAGTATGACTCCCGGATGGGTGGCATCGGGCAGCCGATCGAGGATGCCCGCCGCAGGCGTCGCATGGCCGTGGACCGCCCGCGGCGCCGCGAGGCGCAGCTGCTGTGGCTGGCCATCGGCGGCGTCACCGGCATCGCCCTGCTGGCGTGGCTCGGCATCGGTGGCGAGTCGTCGTCCACCTCCACCGAGGCGGATCCCGGCGTGCCCATCACCACGCCGGCCGGCACCACGCCCGCCGAGGGGATCGACGTGTCGTTCATCGGCCGTGGTAACCGTGGCAGCTACCTCGAGGTGCGAAACGGCTCGGAGTCGGGGGAGACCCTCTACAGCGGCGTTCTGGTGCCCGGCGCCACGCGCGCGTTCTCGTTCCGCGACTCCGCGTGGGTCCGCATCGGCAAGCCCGACGCCGTGTCGGTCAGGGTCGGCGGCGAGCCGCTCGCGATATCCGGGGGAACGGGCACCTTCCTCATCACGCAGGCCGGGGCCCAGCGCCTGCCGGCGGGCTAGGCGGTGCGCGCCGCCCTGGTGGTGACCGGCACGGAGGTGCTGGAGGGGCGCGTGAGGGATGAGAACGGCGCGATGGTGGCGGCATCGCTGGCCGCCGCCGGAGTGGCGGTGCAGCGCATCACGGTGGTCGGCGACGGCATCGACGAGATCCTTTCCGCCGTTGCCGATGCGCTGGCGTCCGGCGTGGAGCTGGTGGTGACCACCGGCGGACTCGGGCCCACCCACGACGATCGCACGATGGATGCCGTGGCCCTGGCCGCCGGGGCAGACATGGCAATCGATCAGCGGGCGCTCGAGATGGTGCGCGCGGCCATCGCGAAGGTCCCTGCCCGGGCCTCCGAGGAGGTGCGCGAGCGGGGGGCACGCAAGCAGGCAACCCTGCCCGTCGGTGCCGTGGCGCTGCCGCCCCCGGGAACGGCGCCCGGGGCCGTGCTGCCCGTGGGGGATACCGTGGTGGTGGTGCTGCCGGGTCCGCCGTGGGAGTGCGCGGCAGCGTGGGAGTCCGCCCTGGCCGTTCCCGGGGTGGCGGCCATCGTCGGCGGCGGGGCAGGCGCCGCGCCCCTCGGGCTGCGGCTGGCCGGAGTGGTGGAGTCGGAGTTCATGCAGGCCATTGACGCGTGTGATCCGGAGGGCGATGGTCTCGTGGTGGGGGTGTGCGCGAGCGCCGGGGAGCTCGAGGTAACCGTGCGGCCGCCGGGTGCCGCGGCCGATGCCTTCGTGGAGTTCCTCGAACGGGAATTCCCCGCCGCGATCTTCTCGCGCGACGGGTCGACGGTGGAGCAGGTGATCGGGGCCCTGCTCGAGCAACGCGGGCAGGTGCTCGGCACGGCGGAGTCCTGCACCGGCGGCCTGATCGGCGCGCGCATCACCGCGGTGCCCGGGTCGAGCGGCTGGTATGCGGGCGGGGTGGTGTCGTACTCGAACGAGGTGAAGGAGCAGGCGCTCGGGGTGCCCGCGGCGATGATCGACCGCCATGGCGCGGTGTCGGCCCAGGTGGCAGGGGCCATGGCCCGGGGAGCGATGGAGCACATCGGCTGCCAGTGGGCCATCGCAGTGACAGGGGTCGCGGGGCCGGGTGGCGGCACCGAGGAGAAGCCCGTGGGCCTGGTGTACGTGGCCGTGGCCGGGCCCGAGGGTGTGCAGGTGCGTGAGCTTCACCTGCACGGCGACCGCGACCGCATCCGCATGCGGTCGTCCACCATCGCGCTCCATCTGCTGAGGGCTTCCCTGCAGGGCTGATGGCACCACCGCAGGCCATGGGGTCTGGATGATCCCCCACGCGTCCCGTGCGGACCCCACGCCCGGATGCACAAGCCGTCACACCTGCGCCGAGCATATGTCACGCACGCGCGCCCGGGGGGCCTCTCGCGGGGATAGGTTCCCGGGGGAGGAACATCCGGACCATGTGCGAACATATGTTCCATATCGCCGGACCAGCGCCTAAACTCGGTTCGGACGCACAGGGATACGAGGGGGAGACGGTGGACAAGAGCGAGGCGCTTGGATCGGCGGTTGCGCAGATCGAGAAGCAGTTCGGCAAGGGCGCGATCATGCGGATGGGGGACATGCCCCTGGCCGACATCGACTACGTGCCCACCGGCGCGCTGCCGCTGGACATCGCGCTCGGCATCGGCGGGCTTCCGCGTGGCCGCATCGTCGAGATATTCGGCCCGGAGGCGTCGGGCAAGACCACCCTGCTCTACCACGTCATGGCGCAGGCGCAGAAGCGCGGGGGCCTGGCGGCGTTCATCGACGCCGAGCACTCGCTCGACCCCGCCTACGCGCGTCGCATCGGCGTCAACACCGACGAGTTGCTGGTATCGCAGCCCGATCACGGTGAGCAGGCCCTCGAGATCGCCGACCTGCTCGTCAGGTCCGGTTCGCTCGACATCGTGGCCATCGACTCGGTCGCCGCGCTCGTGCCCAAGGCCGAGATCGAGGGTGAGATGGGCGACACCCACGTGGGCCTCCAGGCCCGCCTCATGTCGCAGGCGCTCCGCAAGCTGGCCGGCACGCTCAACCGGGCCGGCACCATCTGCGTGTTCACCAACCAGCTGCGCGAGAAGATCGGCGTCATGTTCGGATCGCCCGAGACCACCCCGGGCGGGCGCGCGCTCAAGTTCTACTCGTCGGTGCGCCTCGACGTGCGCCGCATCGAGAACCTCAAGGAGGGCGCCGAGGTCATCGGCAGCCGTGCCCGCGTGAAGGTGGTGAAGAACAAGGTGGCACCGCCGTTCCGTCAGGCCGAGTTCGACATCCTCTACGGCGAGGGCGTCTCGCGCGAGGGGTCGCTGCTCGACCTCGGCATCGAGTACGACATCGTCACCAAGAGCGGCGCGTACTTCTCGTTCGGGGACGACCGCCTGGGCCAGGGCCGCAACGCCGCCCGGGCGTTCCTCATCGAGCACACCGACATCGCAGATGAGATCGAGGGGCGCATTCGCGAGGCGTCGGGCATCAGCGCGGCGCCCGCCCTCGCGGTGGATCCCGAGACCGGTGAGGTGCTTGAGGTGGTTCCCGTGGCCGAGGCCACGGATTCCCCGAATACCGCGGATGCCGCACGGTCCGCCGACCCCGCAGGGGCCGCTGATGGCGCCGAGGGCGACGGGGCGGAGGTCAAGGCCGCCTGAGGCCGCCCGGCGCGTGGCGCCGTGCGCACGGCGTACCGGGGACATCGGCGGGGCTCGGGCTAGCATCCGTGCGATGCCGCGGTACCACCTCACCACCCTCGGGTGCCAGATGAATGCTCACGACTCCGAGCGCATGCGCGGGTTGCTCACAGGGCTCGGGTACGACGAGGCACCGCGTCGCGATGATGCGGACCTCATCGTGTTCAACACCTGCACGATCCGCGGTTCAGCGGACGAGCGGTTCATGGGCAACCTCGGCGAGGCACGGCGTATCAAGCGCGAGCGCCCCGACGTGGTGGTGGCGGTCGGGGGGTGCTGGGCACAGAGCCAGAAGGAGGATGTCTTCCGCGACTTCCCCTTCGTGGACATCGCCTTTGGGCCGGGCGAGGTCAACCGGCTCGGCGAGCTCCTCGCCCGCGAGCGCATCCAGGCCGTGGGGGCCTTCACCTTCGACGGGCGCTTCAGCGGCGACCTGCCGTCGCTGCGCGAGCGCGCCCATCAGGCATGGGTGCAGATCTCTGTCGGCTGCAACTGCGTGTGCTCGTACTGCATCGTGCCGTCGGTGCGCGGGCGCGAGAGCAGCCGCCCGTGGCGCGTCGTGGTCGACGAGGTCACGGCGCAGGCCGCGGACGGCGTGGTGGAGGTGACGCTGCTCGGGCAGAACGTCAACTCCTATGGCCGGGATCTTCCCGCCGGTGAGCGCATTAGCTTCGCCGAGCTCCTCGTCGCGGTGGCCGGGGTGCCGGGCATCGAGCGGGTGCGATACACCAGTCCGCATCCGAAGGACATTCGCGAGGACGTCATCGCCGTGCATCGCGAGGTGCCCGAGGTGTGCCGGCACATCCACCTGCCGGCCCAGTCAGGGTCAACACGCGTGCTCAAGGCCATGCGTCGCACCTACGACCGGCAGCGGTACCTCGATCTCGTGAAGCGCATCCGCGAAGCGGTGCCGGACATCTCCCTCACCACCGACCTCATCGTCGGCTTCCCCGGCGAGGGGCATGACGACTTCGCCGATACCGTGTCGCTGGTCGGCGAGGTGGGCTACGACGGCGCCTATACCTTCGTCTATTCGCCCCGGCCCGGCACCGAGGCCGGCGAGCACATGGACGACGACGTTCCGCCCGAGGTGAAGTCCGAGCGCATCAGCGCGCTTGTCGATGCCGTGCAGCACACCGCGAGGCAGCGCCTGGCGCGGCATGTGGGCAGCGTGCAGGAGGTCCTCGTGGAGGGCCCCTCGCGCACCGACCCGTCGCGGCTGAGCGGGCGCACCACGCACAATGTCACCGTCAACTTCACCGGCGATGCTCCGGCGGGCTCCACCGTGCCGGTGCTCATCGACGGTTCGACCTCCACCACCCTGGCGGGCGGAGTGGCCCGCGTGCCCGAGTCCGTCGGCGCCGCCTGACCGAGCCGCCGCAGGTGCTGGCCCTCTTCGGGCCGACCGCGAGCGGGAAGAGCGCCGTGGCGCACGCCCTCGCCCTGGCCCTCGGCGGTGAGGTCATCGTGGCCGACCCGTTCCAGCGCTATCGGGGTCTTGAGATCGCGGCCGACTCCCCCCGCCACGCCCAGCGCCGCGAGGTGCCCTACCACCTCGTGGGCGACCTGGCGCTCACCGACGACTCCACGGCCGGGGAATATGCCTCGGGGGCGCACGAGGCCATCGACGGCGTCCTCGCGCGCGGTCGCGTGCCGATCGTCGCAGGCGGGACGGGCCTGTACCTGCGGGCGGCGCTCTGCGACCTCGACATGCGTCCCGCGCCGGCACCCGAGGTGCGCGCATGGGCCGAGGGCCTTGCCGCAGACCCTGCGGTTGCCCTCGCGGAGCTCGAGGATCGCGACCCCTCGGCGGCGGCGTTCGTCGACCCATCGAACCCCCGGCGACTTGCCCGGGCGCTGGAGCGCGCCGCCGCGGGTGACCCCGGTCCCGGCATGGACATCTGGGCCGCGCCATACCGCCGGCCCGTGCTGCTGGTGTTCACCGACCGGCCACGCGATGTCATCACGCGTCTGATCGCCGAGCGAGTGCGCCGGGAGCTCGATGAGGGCCTGCAGGCCGAGCTCGTGGCCGCCCTCACCACCGAGGGCCTGGCGCGGGGACCTGGGCAGGTGATCGGCATGTCCGAGGTTCGGGCGATCGGGGCAGGGGAGATGCCGCCTGAGGCCCTGGAAGAAGCCCTGTGCGTCCGCACGCGGCGGCTCGCCCGCATGCAGCGCACGTGGATGCGCCGCATGCAGCCCGACCACGTGATCGACCTGGGCGACGCCCCGGCCGGGGACGCCGCGCCCGAGATCGCCGCGCTCTGGCGGCGGCAGCGGGATGGCGTCGTCTAGCCTGCCGCCTCGTGGCCGACGGAATCCCCTTTGAGAAGTGGCAGGGCCTCGGGAACCACTACGTGGTGACCGAATCGTCCGCGTGGCCGTTCCCGATCACGCCCGACCGCGCGCGCCTCGTGTGCGACCCCAACTTCGGCGTGGGGTCCGACGGCATCCTCGAGGTGGTGATGTCGGGCGTGATCCCCGAGATGCGCGTTTGGAACCCGGATGGCAGCATGGCTGAGAACTGCGGCAATGGCATCCGCATGGTTGCGAGGTACCTGCATGCGGCGGGCGCGCTCCCTGCAGACGGCCGGGTGCTGACCGGAGCCGGCGAGGTGACGGTGGCGGTGGATGGGTCGGTGGTGTCGGTGGACATGGGCGTGGCATCGTTCCCTTCGGGCGAGCGCGAGGAGGCGCTTGCCACCGGCGCGGGCGACGTGCAGGTGGCCGAGGTGTCCATGGGCAACCCGCATGCGGTGATCTGTCACGACGACCCCGACTCGGTGGTGGCGCTGCTGGGGCCCCTCATCGAGACGGCCGACCGGTTCCCCGATCGCACCAACGTGGAGTTCATCCGCCACGACGGGCCATCGGAGATCACCATGCGGGTGTGGGAGCGCGGTGCCGGTGTGACCATGGCGTGCGGCACCGGGGCGTGCGCGGCTGCGGTGGCCGGGGTGCGGCTGGACGGCATGGAGAGCCCGGTGACGGTGCATCTTTCCGGTGGCGACCTCACCATCGCGGTGGATGACGACCTTCGCGTGACCATGATCGGTCCCGCCGACCCCATCTACTCGGGCCGCATGTCGGCCGCATTGATGTCACGACTGGAGGCCATGTGAGCACCCGACCCGTCGGCGCGAAGCGCCTTGGGCTTCTGCCCCCGTACCTGTTCGCCGAGATCGAGCGCAAGATCGCGGCGAAGAAGGCTGAGGGGGTGGACGTGATCTCGTTGGGAATCGGCGATCCGGACACGCCGACGCCCGATCTCATCGTGCGCCGCATGCAGGATTCCGTGGCGGACCCCGGCACCCATCAGTACCCGTCGAACCGCGGTCGCGAGGGCTTCCGCGATGCAGTGGCGGGGTTCTACTCGCGAAGGTTCGGGGTGTCGCTCGACCCGGACACCGAGATCATCCCGGCCCTGGGGGCCAAGGAGGCCATTGCCAACGTCAACCTGGCCCTGCTCGACCCGGGTGATGCGGCGCTGGCCGGCGACCCGGGATACCCGGTATACACCATGGGGCCACTGCTGGTGGGCGCCGAGCCGGTGCCGATGCCGCTCGTGCCCGAGCTGGGGTTCCAGCCCGACTTCGGCGCCATCCCTGCGAACGTGCTGGACCAGGCCCGCATCATGTACCTCAACTATCCGAACAACCCCACCGGCGCGGTGGTGGAGGATGGCCTCTTCGACCGGGCCGTCGCCCTCGCCCGCGCGCACGACATCATCGTGGTGCACGACAACGCGTACTCGGAGATCACCTACGACGGCTACGTGGCACCGTCGTTCCTCGCCACCCCGGGTGCCAAGGACGTCGGCATCGAGGTGTTCTCGCTGTCGAAGACCTACAACATGACCGGTTGGCGCAGCGGCGCGGTGGTGGGCAACCCCGACGTGCTGGCGGCCTACTGGCAGCTCAAGACCAACCTCGACTCCGGCATGTTCGACGCCGTGCAGGAGGCCAGCATCGCGGCGTTGGACTCCGACCAGGCATCCGTGCGTGCGATGTGCGAGGTCTATCGGCGCCGCAGGGATATCCTGGCGGACGCCCTGCGCGCGATCGGCCTCGAGTTCACCCCGCCCAAGGGCGCCATCTACGTGTGGGCCCGCGTGCCCGAGGGCGAGACATCCGCCTCGTTCACCGAGAAGGTGCTTGAGGATGCCGCCGTGGTCATCTCGCCGGGCTCGGCCTACGGGCCCAGTGGCGAGGGCTTCGTGCGCATGAGCCTCACCGTCCCCGACGACCGCCTCAGGGAGGCGGCGGAGCGCATCGCAAGTCTCGTCAGCGCCTGACATCCCTTTCCAGCGCCTGAGCCCGGCTGCGGTGCTGCCGGCACGAGCTCACCCTGGCGACGCCGGCCTCGATCTCGTGGCAGTGGAGGACCTCATCCTCGGCCCGGGGGAGCGCGCTGCCGTGCCCACGGGCTGGGCGGTGGCGATCCCCGAGGGCATGGCGGGGCTCGTGGTGCCGAGATCGGGAAACGCGCTGCGCCACGGCCTCACCGTGGCCAACGCGCCGGGGGTGATCGACGCCGGCTATCGCGGCGAACTGAAGGTGATACTGGTCAACCTCGGGGCCGAGCCATTCGCGATCGCGGCCGGTGACCGCATCGCGCAGTTGGTGGTGACCCCGGCGTCACTGGCCTTTGCCGCCGAGGTGGTGGCCCTGCCCGCATCCGATGGACGCGGGCAGGCCGGCCTCGGGTCCACCGGCCGTGGCGGCCCGGGGCGGGGGATACCGCTCGCCTAGGCCTGGCGCCCGATAAGGCGCTCGGAGCGCTCGCCCAGGGCCCGGCCACGTGCCACCGACCGCGCGGCGTCCTCGAGTGAATCATCGAGGGGCTCCAGTGCCTCCTCGCGCCCCGTGCGGTGCGCCAGCGCCCAGCGCAGCAGGGTGTCGGCGACCCACGGGTTCCTCGGCAGCACGGGGCCGTGCAGGTAGGTGCCGATGGCCCTGAGGTGAACCACGCCCTCCATGCCGCTCACGCCATCGTTGCCATGGCCGGCCATCACGGTGCCGAAGGGAGTCGCGCCCGGTCCCAGGTGCGTGCGCCCGGCGTGGTTCTCGAACCCCGCCACCTCTCGCGCCTGGTCGCCGAGCGTTGCCTTGATCAGCACGTCTCCGATGAGGCGCGTCTCGCCGGCCACGGTCTCGGCGTCGACGACCCCGATGCCGGGCATCGCCGCGCCATCCACCCCTACGTAGCCGCGCCCCACCAGCTGGTACCCGCCGCACACGGCCAGCAGGGCCGCGCCGTCCTCCACCGCCGACCGCAGGGCCGCGCCCTTCGTGCGCGCCATGTCCTCGGCCACCAGCGCCTGGTCGCGGTCCTGGCCGCCCCCCAGGTAGTACAGGTCATGCGCGCCGGGTGAGATCGGCCCACCGATGCCGGCCTCGGTCACGTCAAGCCGCAGTCCGCGCCACTCCAACCGGCGGCGGAGCACGGCGATGTTGCCGCGGTCGGCGTAGATGTTCATCTGCGCGGGATAGAGATGGCACAGGCGCACCACGTCCGATGGGTCGCTCACGCTGACTCCTTCGTTAGCCGCCACACGTGGCGCTCGGCATCCGGCCCGAGCGGCTCCCCGCGGAACCCGCCCGCCACCGACACCACTGCGAGGCCGGCGGCCTCTGCCAGCGGGGGGATCTCCTCGGGGTCGTAGAGATGCAGCCGGTGCGCGCGCTCCACGGCCGATCGCGTGCCATCGGGCCGGATGCGCTCGATCAGCAGGCGCAGAGCGACGTCCCCCGTCGTGACATCCACCTCGTCGAATGTGGCCGTGTGAAGCAGCAGGTCGCCGTTGTCGGGGTCCACCGAATGGCCGGTGTCAAGCACGCTACCCACCAGGCCGGCGGTCACGCCCAGATGGGGCATGGCGAGGTCGAAGATCATCTCGCCGCCCGGACGCAGGCCCTCGAAGCCGTTGCGCATGCAGGCGAGCCGGTCATCCGGGGCCAGCAGGAGCTGCAGCGTGTTCATGGGCACCATCACGAGGCCGGCGGGCACGACCGGCAGCGGATCGGTCATCGATCCGTGCACCGGGTGCACGCGGCCGTGCACGCCCTCACGATCGGCCCGCTCCATCAGCACCTCGAGCATCTCGGGATCGGTATCCACCGCCCATACCTCATGACCGCGGGCGGCCACGCGCAGGGTCACCCTGCCCGCAGCTGCGCCGAGATCGCATACCGGCCCGCCGAGGCGGTCGGCGTGGGACTCCCAGAAGCCGAGGTCGTCGTCGTAGTGCGCGTGCTCGGCGACGAACCCGCGCGCCGGGCTCACGCCTGATCCGGTGGCCTCAGCCGGCATCCCAGAACTCTCCTGCGGCCCCGCGTGCCACCAGGTGCGCGCGGATTTCGTGCATGGCGGTGTATGTCGGAAGCACGTCGAGCGTCGCCCCCTGCGGCAGCGCCGCAAGCGCATCATCGAGCGCGCGCACCGGATCGGGAATCACGTGCAGGCGATCGTCGGGGAGGCCCGCGTACCGGAACCTGAGCGCAAGGTCGTGCGCACGCTCGCCGGTGGCGGTGAGGCGCCGCACCCTCGGCAGCACCGGCTCCCAGTCGATGTCCCAGATCCACGACACGTCGCGCCCGTCGGCGATGCGGTCGTTCAGGGCCACCAGCAGGTCATGGTCGCCCTCGTCGAGCATCAGGGTGCGGACGTTCTCGTTCGCACCGGCGGGGTTCTTCGCGAGGAGCAGCACCAGGTCGCGGCCGTCGACCCGCATGCGCTCGGAGCGACCAAAGGCAGCCCGCACGCCGGATATCGCGGCGGCGGCATCCGCGGCCGGCACCCCCATGGCGATCGCCGCGCCGAGGGCACCCGCGGCATTGAGGACGTTGTGCAGACCCGGCAGCCCGAGGTGCAGCTGCACCTCACCCTGGGGGGTGCGGATGACAGGCCGCGAACCCGCGGCACCCTCGAGCCCGGCATGCACCACCGCGATGTCCGGCTGCGGCCGCTTGAGCCCGCAGGCCGCGCATGTCCAGTCCCCGACATGGCCGATCCACGCGTGCGCGTAGAGAAGGGGCGATCCGCAGCGCCGGCAGGTGGTGGAGTCCGACGCATGCGCCAGGCCCGGGGCACCCGCGGAGGGGTCGGCGATGCCGAACCAGAGCACGTCGGCCCCATCGCCCGGAAGCGCTGCCAGCAGCGGGTCATCACCGCACACCACCAACCTGGTGCGCGGATCGAGGTCGGTGAGCATCTGCGCCCACCGCGCGGCAATGGACTCGAGCTCGCCATGGCGGTCGAGCTGGTCGCGGAACAAGTTCATCAGCAGCACCGCCGTGGGACGCACGGCACGCGCCACCCCGGGAAGCGCGGCCTCATCCACCTCGAAGGCCCCGCACGCGGCCGACCCACTGCGCGGTGCGGCCTCCGCGAGCGCCGTCGCCACGCCGCTCAGCAGGTTGGCCCCGGCTGCGTTGGTGACCACGTGCCGGCCATCGGCGCGCAGTGCCCCCGCCACGAGGCGCGTGGTGGTTGTCTTCCCGTTGGTCGCGGATACGAGCAGCGTGCCTCCCCCGAGGTTCGCGGCGAGAGCCTCCATGGCGCCCGGGTCGAGGCCGAGCAGCACCCTCCCCGGCACCGCGGTACCGCCGCCCCGGCCCAGCAGGCGCGACGCCCGGCCGGCGCTGCGCGCGATCGCCGCTGATGCCCGCGCCCGTGCACTCACGCGGCCGTGGTCACCGTACCGTCGGGGTGCCCGATGATCACATCGGAGAGCACCACGCGGAAGAGTCCGTGGTCGAGTACGCCCGCCAGGCCACGGGCGCGGTCGGCTACCTGCACCCAGTCCGATCCGGCAGGCACGGCGAGGTCGATGAGGGCCATGTCGTCATCGCTGCCCGTTGGGCGGCGCGTCGGCTGGAGGTCGGCCAGTTCGCGCATCACGGCATCCGCGGCGAATGGCACCACCGCGAGGGGCAGCACGCCCCAGTCGTCGAGCGTCGGCACGATCTTCGGCCCGTCCACGAGCACGATGAAGCGCCGGGCGCTGTTCGCGAGCACGCGCTCGCGAACCATAGCGCCACCGGCCCCCTTGATGCACAACCCGAGCGGATCGATGGCGTCGGCCCCGTCGAAGGCCATGTCCAGCTCGGGACCCGGGTCGCCGAGTGGGATTCCCTCCTCGGCGGCGATGAGCCCGCAGGCGTCGGAGGTGGGCACGCCCACGATGCTCAGCCCCTCGTCACGCGCCCTGGCCCCGAGGGCCCGGATGCCCGCGGCGGCAGCGCGACCGGTACCCAGGCCAACCCGCATTCCATCGGTGACCAGGCCCGCGCAGGCGGCCCCGGCGGCGGCCCAGGCGGCTTGTCTCCCATTCGCCATGCGCCAAGGGTATGCGAGACTCGGGGGGATGGACCTGCACCCCGGGGAAGTCCTGCAAATCGACACCATGCTCGCCGGCGTGCCGGGGATGACCGGCGCACACCTCATCCGTGCCGAGCAACCGGCGCTCATCGACTGCGGTGCGCAGACCAGCGCGGCGACCGTGGCGGATGCGCTCGCGGCGGCGGGGCTCGGCCCGGACGACCTGGCGTGGCTGGTGCTCACCCATGTGCACCTCGACCATTGCGGGGCCGCGGGCGATCTCGCACGCGCGTTCCCGTCCGCCACCGTGGTGGTGCATCCGCGCGGCGCGCGGCACCTGGTCGACCCCGCGAGGCTGGTCGCGGGCACCCACGCACTGTTCGGGCGCCTGTCACCGGCCATCGGCGGACTCGCGCCCATTGACGAGCACCGCGTGCTGCAGGCGGATGATGGCCGGGTCATCCCGCTCGGAGGCGGGCGCTCGCTGCGCGCGGTGTGGGCGGCGGGCCATGCGCGGCACCACATGGCGTTGCTCGAGGAGTCCGAGGGCATCCTCTTCGCCGGCGATGCCGTGGGCGTCCAGATGGGAGGGGGGGAGATGTATCCCACGATCCCGCCTCCCGAGTACGACCTGGATGCCGGGCTGGCAACCCTTGACGTCCTGGAGGGGCTGAAGCCCCAGCGCATGTACGTGAGCCACTTCGGGGTGGTCGACGACCCCGGGGAGTCGCTCGACCTCGGGCGTCGCGCGCAGGGCGCCATGGGCCGGGCTGCCCGTGAGGCCCATTCCCGGGCGCCCGGCGACCTCGACGTGCTGCACCGCGCCGTAGACGAGGCCTGGCCCCCCGACAACGCGCTGCGCACGCCCGAGGCCCTTACGCGCTGGACGGCCTTCAACTGGCTCGACAACAACCTGCTCGGGCTGCAGGGTATGGTGGAGCGGGAGGCGCGGGACCCATGAGGGTGCGAATCGAGGTGGCCGTCTTCACCGTGCGCGCAGGCGACCTCGAGGTGCTGCTCGGGCGCGCGGATGGCGGGACGTGGTCACTGCCGGTGGCGGTTCCCGGTGATGTCCACGTGCTCGATCAGGTGGCGAACGCGGCCCTCCAGCAGATGGCGGGCGTGAGCGACCTGGCGATGGAGCAGCTCTACAGCTTCGGCCGGGGCGGCGAGGAGGTGGCAGTGGCCTACCTCGCGCTGATCGACGCGGGCCGGCATCCCATCGCGCCGGGCCCGGACGTCGCGGAGGTGCGGTGGTTCCGCCACGACGAGGTGCCGGCCCTGGCCGCCGGCCAGGACGCGGTGGTGGCGTACGGGCTGCAACGCCTCAGGGCGAAGACGGCCTATGCCCCCGTGGCCGTGAACCTGCTCCCTGAGCTGTTCACGCTGGGTGAGATGCAGGCGGTGTACGAGGTCCTGCTCGGGCGGGCGCTCGATGCGAGGAACTTCCGACGCGATGTGCTGCGCGCAGGCGTGGTGGAGGAGTCGGGCGAGGTCCGGGCCGAGGGCCGGGGCAGGCCTGCCCGCCTCTACCGATCGGCCGGAGGCCGCTTCGCGGTGGATGCACGGGAGCGCCGGGTGGCCCGGACGATTTCCTCCGGGGACGATCCGCCCGCCTAGGGGGGCATTTCGCCCCTCCGCTGGCCGGTCGCCGGCCGTGCGGGGTGGTAGCGTGAAAGCCCGACGTCGGCGAGCCGGTCCGGAGGTTGATCATGGCGCAGGAGAAAGATGACGAGGGCCTTCCGCATGTCTGGCCGTTCACGCTCGCCGGCGTGCTCATCGTGCTCTCGCTGGTGTGGTTCCAGCTGGGCTTCGCCGTGCATGACATGGGTCGCGAGCTCTGGGGTCACTACACCGTCTTCTGGACGCTGCTGATCATCGGCATCGTCTTCATCATCGCCGGCGGCATTTGGAACACCGTGCGGGGTCGCCGCCGCCGGATGGCGCTCTGACGCACCTCGGCCCGCGTTGAGCGCGCCGCGATCTCGGCGGGGCCGGCTGCTCGTCGCCGCGCCACACCTCGATGACGACCCGAACTTCCGTCGCGCTGTGGTGCTACTGCTCGAGCATGCCGATGAGGGCGCGCTCGGCATCGTGCTGAACCATCCGATGGAGGTGCGCGCGGCCGACGCACTTCCGGAGCCTCTCGCCTCGGTTGTGTCGGAGGGCTCGCCGGTGTTTCGCGGCGGCCCCGTGCAGCCGGGCACTGTCATCGTGATCGCCGAGTTCGACGACCCGATGACGGCGGGCGGGATCATGTTCGGCTCGGTGGGGATCCTCGACCCCGACTCCGTCGAGGAGGGCCGGGCGCCGGCGATGACCCGCGCGCGCGCCTTCGGGGGCTACGCCGGGTGGGGTGGCGGGCAGTTGGAGTCGGAGATCCGCCACGACGCCTGGATCGACGCCCAGCCGCTTCCGGAGGATGTCTTCACTGACGACCCCAACGCGCTCTGGAGCCGGGTGCTGGCGCGAGCAGGTGGGTCGTACCGTCTCATGGCGACGGCTCCCGAGGATCCGCTGCTCAACTAGGCGGCGGGTCGCCGGCGACGCGGCTATCCGAGGCGGTTGGACTCCGCCATGCCCGCGAGCTTCTGCAGCGACTGGTGCTCGACCTGTCGGATGCGCTCGCGGGTGACGTTGAACATGCGACCGAGCTCGTCGAGCGTGCGCGGCTTCTCCCCGCCCAGCCCATAGCGCAGCTCGAGCACGCGGCGCTCGCGGTATGAGAGCTGGTCGAGCACGTCGCGCAGGGCCTCGTCACGCAGGGCCTGCTCGGCGGCCATTTCCGGCGCGATGCTGTTCTCGTCTGCGAGGAAGCGGCCGAACTCGGACTCCTCATCCTCGCCCACCGGCTTCTCGAGCGACACGATCGGCTGCGCGCTGCGCAGGATGTCCTCCACCTCCGCCGCGGGAAGGCCCGCGACGGCGCCGATCTCCTCGGGGGTCGGCTCGCGGCCGAGCTCTCCCACGAGCGCGCGCTCGGCGCGGCTGATCTGGTTGAGCTTCTCCACCACGTGCACCGGGATGCGGATGGTGCGGCCCTTGTCGGCCAGCGCGCGGGTGACGGCCTGGCGAATCCACCACGTCGCGTACGTGGAGAACTTGAACCCCCGGCGCCAGTCGAACTTCTCGACGGCGCGCACCAGGCCGAGGGTGCCTTCCTGGATCAGGTCGAGGAAGGGCAGGCCGCGGCCGCGATACCCCTTGGCGATCGAGACCACGAGCCGCAGGTTGGCCTCGACCATCTGCGTCTTGGCGGTCTGGTCACCGGCCTCGATGCGCTTGGCCAGGTCCACTTCTTGCGCCGCCGTGAGCAGCGGTACCCGCCCGATGTCCTTGAGGAACAGCTGCAGGGCGTCGGTAGTCTGCTCCACCGTCGCCGGCCGGCGGGGCCGGTCGGCCTGCTCGGCCAGGTCGGCGGTGCGGCTGGTGGCCTCGGCCGGCTCGAGCAGCTCGATCCCTGCCTCGTCGAGCTGCTGGTAGATGTCCTCGGCGAGCCCGGCGTCCACGCCGAGCTGGTCCAACATCTCGGCCACATCCTCGATGGAGAGGAAGCCCTGTTCCTGGCCGCGCTGCAGAAGAACTCGGAACTCGCCATGGTCGATGAGCTCCGTGAGTTGCGTGAGTGAGGTCGTCATCGGTCTCCGCTGGGGGTCGATTCGAGGGTTATCCTAGATGCGGCAACGGGTGTCGCGAAAGATGGCGCCAGACTTTTTTTCGTGCTAGGCGACTTCGATGCGCACGGAGTTGATGCGCTGCTCCTCGACCGGGCGGTCGTTCGCGCCGGTCGCGGTGGTGCCGATCGCCTCGACCACGTCCTGGCCCCCCACCACCTGTCCGAAGTTCGTGTGGTGACCGTCCAGCCACGGGGTGGAGTCGGCCGTGACGATGAAGAACTGCGAGCCGTTGGTGTTGGGCCCCGCGTTCGCCATGGCCAGGCTGCCGCGCACGAGGCTGCGGTCATTGATCTCGTCCTGGAACGAGTACCCGGGGCCGCCCGTGCCCACGCCGTTGGGGCAGCCGCCCTGGATCATGAAGTCTTCGATCACGCGGTGGAAGACGAGGCCGTCGTAGTACCCGGCCTCGGCGAGTCCCACGAAGTTGCCGACGGTCTGCGGTGAGTCCGCCGCGAACAGCTCGCAGCGGATCTCTCCCGCTGAGGTGTCGAACACCGCGGTGTAGCTCTTGGACGTATCAGCGCTCGGCGGCAGGTCAGGCATGGTGGCTCCTTGTGGGTTGGTCGGCAAGCGTACCCGACGCGGGGCGCCCTACCGTGCGGGGCACTTCGCGGACTGCTTGTCGACATAGCCCAGCCAGCGGTCGGCCGTGGCCCCGAGCCCCTCGCCGGGGTACAGCGCGTCGAGCGAGCGAAGCAGCGACACGTGGTAGCAGTGGTAGTTGAGGTCGGCCAGGTACGAGCGCCAGGGCCTGCCGGGGGTGAGAAGGCCGTAATACGACCACCCGCCCGAGTCGTGCGACGGCAGGAACCTCACCAGCGATGCCACGCCGCGGTCGGCGAGCGATCGTGCGAGCGCGGCAGCTGCGCCGGGGTCAGGCCCTGACCCCGGCGCAGCGGGCGTCGGCACCTCCGGCGGCGAGCCGGGGCTGGTCGCTGCGGGGGTGGGGGCGGCAGAGGCGGGAACCGGGGTTCCTGTGGAGGTAGCCGCGGCGCCGGGGGCCTCCGTGCCCGGGGCGCCATCCACCGGGCGGGTGAGGCTCGTGGAGGCGCGGCGAAGCTCGATGATCGTCACCATGAAGCCGTTGAGCGCGGCGCCGGTCCACGCGGGCCGACCGGGGTAGGCGCGCTCCGGGAACCACGTGCCGGGGGCGCCGCCGTCCGGGTCGGGCACCGACGCCTGCACGCCGCCGTCATCCACCGGGACCTCGAACGACCGCAGCACGCGTTCGGCCGCCTGCAGGTGGAGAGGGTCGCCGGTCTCGGCCCAGGCCCTGGCGAACAGGCTCACCGCGCGGGCCTGGCCCATGCCCGATACGCCGGGGCGCACCACCGATGGCTCGCCCGGCACGTCGAAGTACTCCAGGGCGGCCCACTCGCGGCCTTCGTGGGTGCGCTCAGTGAGCATGGGGCGCATGGCACCGGCGAGTTGCGGTGCGCTCCAGGGCTCGTTGAGCCCGCGCCAGCGACCGAGTGTCGCCACCGGGTTCACCATGAACCCGTGCCCCCGCTTGTAGGTGAGGATCACCCCGTCGGGGTCGCGCGCGATCACGCGCTCATCGGGGGATCCGCGGCGCGCGTACCACCAGGCGTTCACGCGCAGGGCGCGCCGCGCCGTGGCGCGGCGCCCCTCGGGCCGGCCAGGGCCGGCGGCGGACCGTGCGAACGAGACGATCCAGTCGAGGTCGGCGCGCTCCTGAGACCCGGGGGGCGCGGTGCGACGCGCGGCGGTGAGGATCGACCACGCCCGCCCCTCGGGCGGCAGGGCCTCCGCGGCGATGCCGAGCGCCGGCGGGGGCTGATACGGAGCGATGGACGGTTCCGGCTGAGACGGTGGGGCAGGTGTGGGCGTCGGCGGGGGTGATGGCGCGGGATCCGTCGTCGGGGGCTGATCTGGCGCCGGAGGCGAATCCGGGGTGGGGGCGGGAACGGGCGCGGGCTCCGTCGCCCGATCACCCGCGCCCACCGGATCCGTGGCAGGGCCGGGCACGCCGGCAGGCTGAGGGGGGCCGTCCGCCTGCGAGGGAGGCCCATCGGCGGGGTCGCCGGCGTCATAGGGCGGCTCTGCTGGTTCAGGCTGCGCGGAGGCCGTGGCTGCATCCCCCGCTGCGCGCGACGCGATGAACCAGCCCCCCGCGACCGACGCGGCGAGCACGGCGACGAGGATCGCGACGACAAGTGCGGGTGGTGTGCGATGGCGGGGCATGGGTGGTGCTCCCCTGACCCTAGACACCCGACCCGGACGCGGCGGCTATGCTGCGCGACCGTGTCAACGCCCTCGCCGTCCTTCCAGCAGATCATCCTCGACCTGCACGCGTACTGGGCATCGCGCGGGTGCTCGCTAATGCACCCCTACCACACCGAGGTGGGGGCCGGCACCTTCAATCCCGCGACCCTGCTGCGCAGCCTCGGCCCCGATCCCTGGCGCGTGGCATACGTGGAGCCGTCCATACGCCCCACGGACGGCCGCTACGGCGAGAACCCCTTCCGCCTGCAGCACTATTTCCAGTACCAGGTCATCCTCAAGCCATCCCCCGACGACGTGCAGGACCTCTACCTGGGGTCGCTCACGGCGCTCGGGCTCGACCCGGCGGTGCACGACGTGCGCTTCGTGGAGGACGACTGGGAGGGCCCCACCCTCGGCGCGTGGGGCCTGGGCTGGGAGATCTGGCTGGACGGCATGGAGATCACCCAGTTCACGTACTTCCAGCAGGCGGGCGGTGTGGACCTGGCGCCCATCTCGGTGGAGCTCACCTACGGCCTCGAGCGCATCGCGATGTACCTGCAGGGGGTGCGCTCGGTATACGACCTCGAATGGGCACCGGGAGTGACCTACGGCGACGTCTATCAGGAGAACGAGCGGCAGTGGAGCGCGTTCAACTTCGAGGTTGCCGACACCGAGTCGCTCTTCCGCCACTTCGATGACCACGAGCGCGAGTGCGCGCGGTGCCTCGACGCCGGCCTGGTGCTGCCCGCGTACGACCAGGTGCTCAAGTGCTCGCATGCCTTCAACCTGCTGGATGCACGCGGGGTCATCAGCGTCACCGAGCGTGGCTCCTACATCTGGCGGGTCCGCGCGCTGGCGGCCCGCTGCGCGCAGGACTGGCTCGAGGCCACCGGGGCGGTGCAGGCCGATGCCTGACCTGCTCATCGAGATCGGCTGCGAGGAGTTGCCGTCCAGCGCCTGCCGGGAGGCCATCGCACAGGCCCCGGCCCTCATGGACTCCTCGCTGGCCGACCTGCAGCTCGCGGCCGGTCCGGCCGTGGCATGGGTGGCCCCGCGCCGCATCGCGGTGTTCGCGGAGGGGGTCGCCGATCGGCAGGGGGGTGGCGCCCGGTCGGTTCGCGGGCCGGCCGCGTCCGCCGCCTTCGACGCGTCGGGGGAACCCACAAAGGCCGCCGAGGGCTTCGCCCGGGCACAGGGCGTGGCCGTGGCCGACCTGGTGGTGCGCGAGGACCCCGACGCCGGCCGCGACTTCGTGTGGGCCGAGCAGGCCGGAGATGACGCCCCGCTGGCCGATCTCGTGCCCGAGGTCGCACGCCGGGTGCTGGAGGGCCTGCGGTTCGGCAAGACCATGCGATGGGGCGATGGCCGCGGATTGAGGTTCTCGCGACCCGTCCGGTGGATCACCGCCAAGGCGGGACCCGATACCGTTGAGTTCGAGGTGGCCGGAATCCCCGGCGGCGGAACGAGCATGGGACACCGGTTTCTTGGCGGTCCGGTGCAGGTCGCCAGTGCCGACTCCTATCGCGATGACCTGCGCGCGTCGTTCGTGATCGTCGATCACCATGCGCGGCGCGAGGCGATCCTCTCCGGACTCGATGCCGCGGCCGCGGCGGCGGGGGCGTCATGGGGCGACCCGGCGGGGAAGGTCGAGGAGGTCGTGCACCTGGTCGAGTGGCCGAGCGTCATCACCGGGCGCATCGCCGACCAGCACCTCGCGCTCCCCGAGCGCGTGCTGGTCACCGCAATGCAGAGCCATCAGCGCTACATGCCCCTGCACTCGCCCGACGGCGCCCTGGTCCCCGCGTTCCTCGCCGTGAGCAATGGTGATCCCGCTGCTGCCGGGGTCATCATCCGCGGAAACGAGGACGTGCTCGATGCCCGGTTGCAGGATGCGGCGTTTTCGTACCAGCGCGATGTGGCGGCAGGCCTCGAGCAGTTGGACAGCCGTCTCGAGAGCATCGTCTTCCACGCCCGCCTGGGCACCCTCGCCGACAAGCGCGACCGCCTGCGTGCCGGGGTGGGAGATATCGCCGCAGCAGCGGGCGTCCCGTCCGGGGCCCGCGAGGTCGCGGACGAGGCCGCGGCGCTCGCGAAGGTGGACCTGGGGGCGATCCTCGTCGCGGAGTTCAGCGAGCTGCAGGGCTTCGCGGCGTCGCATTACGCCCGGCTCGCCGGGCGGTCGGACGCCGTGGCCGACGCCATCGCCGAGCAGTATCTGCCCGAGGGCCCCGACTCCCCGGTCCCCGCCACCGCGGCCGGGGCGCTGCTGGCATGCGCCGAGAAGGTGGACAACCTGGTGGGGGCGTTCCTCATCGGGGAGATCCCATCGGGCTCGAAGGACCCCTACGGCCTTCGCAGGGCGGCCGCCGGCCTCGTGCGCGTGGCGCTCGAGCGCGGGTGGGACATCATCCCGGCCGAGGTGTTTCGGCCCGCAATGGCGCGCCTGCGCGACCAGGGGGCCGATCTCGAGGTGTCGGATGCCGACGCCCTCGCGGCGCTGGATGACTTCATCGCAGACCGCCTCGTGCACCACCTCGGCCGGGAGGGCGTGCCGCAGGACGCCGTGAGGGCTGCCATCGCGGCACGGCCCGGTGGGCTGGCGGTGACCGCCACGTGGGCCCGGGCGTTGCATGCGCACCGCGATGAGGATGCGCTGGTGCGGGCCGGGACCGGCGCAAACCGCTGCCGGCGCATCATCGCGGGGTCCGAGCACGGCCTGCGGGGATTCACGTCGGCGGGGGAGCCCGAGGAGGATGCCCTCGCCACGGCCCTGGACGCGGCCGAGAGGGACATCGCGGGGGCTCGCGCCGATGGCGACCCGGCCGCGGCCATCGCCGCCGCGGAGGCGCTCGGGGCCCCGGTGGATCGCTTCTTCGAGGCGGTGATGGTCAACGCAGATGATCCGGCCGCCCGCGACCGGCGCCATGCGCTGGTACGCCGGGCCGGGGAGGCATACGCCCAGGTCGCGGACTTCGAGGTCCTCGTCCTGAGGGGCGCTGAGTAGTGCCTGTCGCGCCCGCGAAGTGGGTGTATGCATTCAGCGAGGGGTCGCGCGAGATGCGCGACCTGCTTGGCGGGAAGGGCGCGAACGTGGCCGAGATGACGCGCCTCGGCCTGCCCGTGCCCCCGGGCTTCACCATCACCACCGCGGCCTGCATCGCCTACCTTCGCGACGACCGCACCCTCCCCCCGGGGCTCGAGGAACAGGTGGGCGAGCAGGTCGGACGCATGGAGGCCGACGCCGGGAAGCGGCTCGGTGACCCGGGCGACCCCCTCCTCGTGTCGGTGAGGTCCGGCGCCCGCGACTCCATGCCCGGGATGATGGACACCATCCTCAACCTCGGGCTGAACGACGCGAGCGTGGACGGGCTGGCCGAGGTCACGGGCAACCCCCGGTTCGCGTGGGACTCCTACCGGCGCTTCATCCAGATGCACGCCGACGTCGTGTGCGAGGTGCCCAAGCACCTGTTCGAGTCGGCCCTCGGCGCGATGAAGGCCGACCGCGGGGCCGAGTCGGACGTGGACCTTACCGCGGACGACCTGCGGGGCCTCGTGGACACCTACAAGGCCATCTTCAGGGAGCACCGGGGCGAGGACTTCCCCCAGGACCCTCGTGCGCAGCTGGACGGCTCGATACGGGCCGTCTTCGAGAGCTGGGAGAACCGGCGGGCCTATGACTACCGGCGCCTGCACGGGATTCCCCACGACCTCGGCACGGCGGTGAACGTCCAGCGCATGGTGTTCGGCAACACCGGTGACCGGTCGGCCACGGGCGTGGCGTTCACGCGCAACAACGTCACGGGCGAGAGCGGCAGGCCGTTCGGCGACTTCCTGGTGAACGCCCAGGGCGAGGACGTGGTGGCCGGCATCCGCACCCCGCGGCCCCTCGAGGAGCTCGAGTCTGTGCTGCCTGACGCCTTCCGCGAGCTCATCGACACCATGGCGATGCTCGAGCGCACCTACCGCGACATGCAGGACGTCGAGTTCACCATCGAGGACGGCCGCCTCTACATGCTGCAGACCCGCAGCGGCAAGCGGAGCGCGTTCGCGCGCGTGCGCATCGCCGTGGACCTCGTGGACGAGGGCCTTGTCACCGAGCAGGAGGCCCTCCGCGACCTGGTTGACCCGTCGCAGGTGCCCCAGCTGCTGCTTCCGCAGCTCGATGCCGCCGCGGCGGGCGACGCGCTCGCCCACGGGGTGAATGCCTCCCCGGGCGCAGCCGTGGGCGCCATCGTGCTCACGGCGGACGAGGCGGAGCGCCGCGGGGACTGCGGCGAGCCGGTGATCCTCGTGCGTGACGAGACGACGCCGGACGACCTGCACGGCATGATCGCCGCGCGGGGCATCATGACCGCCCGCGGCGGCAAGACCAGCCACGCCGCCATCGTGGCGGTGGGCATGGGGCGGCCCGCCGTGTGCGGCGTGCACGACCTGGAGTTCGGCGAGGGCGGCAGCCTGCGCATCGCGGGGCAGCAGTTCGCCGCGGGCGACATCATCACGATCGACGGCTCGTCGGGCAGCGTGTTCGCGGGTGAGGCACCGCTCATCGAGGCCGACCCCGACAACCCGTACCTGGCGAGGATCCTCGAGTGGGCCGACCGCGCGCGCGACCTGACCGTGCGGACGAACGCCGATACGCCCGGCGATGCGCGTCGCGCCCGGGAGTTCGGCGCCGAGGGCATCGGGCTGTGCCGCACCGAGCACATGTTCTTCAGCGACGAACGCGTGCCGATCGTGCAGTCGATGATCATGAGCGACGACGACGAGCAGCGCCGGCGCCTGCTGGCACTGCTGCGCCCCTTCCAGATCGACGACTTCACGGCGATCTTCCGCGAGATGCGGGGCCTGCCGGTGACGATCCGCCTGCTCGACCCGCCGTTGCACGAGTTCCTGCCCAACCTCGTGGACCTCACGCTCGAGGTGGAGCGTCTTCACCAGTCGGGCCACACGAGCCCCGACCTCGAGAAGCAGTTGGCGCGCGTGATGCAGCTGCACGAGCTCAACCCGATGCTCGGAACCCGCGGCGTGCGGCTGGGCCTCGAGTTTCCCGACATCTACCGCATGCAGGCCTCGGCCATCATGACCGCCGCGGTGGCGGTGCGCGATGAGACCGGCGAGCCGCCGATCGTCGAGATCATGATCCCGCTGGTGGGCTTCCGGGAGGAGCTGCGTCGCGCGCGGCGCATCGTGACCGAGGAGGTCGAGAGCGTGCTGGCGGCATCGGATGGCCCGCCCATCGCGTACCTCATCGGCACGATGATCGAGCTACCGCGCGCCGCGCTCACCGCCGACAGCATCGCCGAGGAGGCCGACTTCTTCTCGTTCGGCAGCAACGACCTCACCCAGACCACGCTGGGGTTCTCGCGCGATGACGCCGAGGGGGCGTTCCTCACGGCCTACCTCCAGGACAACGTGCTGCTCACCAACCCGTTCGAGACACTCGACATCGATGGCGTGGGGCAGCTCATCCGCATTGCCGCCCACGGCGCGCGCCCGGTGCACCCCGGCATCAAGATGGGCATCTGCGGCGAGCACGGCGGCGACCCCCCGTCCATCGGCTTCTGCCACGAAATCGGCCTCGACTACGTCTCGTGCTCGCCGTTCCGGGTGCAGGTGGCCCGCATCGCGGCGGGCCAGGCGGCCCTGAGGGGCCCGCACGGAGCGGGCGCCTAGCGTCCCGGGCACGGCGCATGGGTGTACGATCGCCGCTCGCGCACGAGTCCCCCGGAGGAGTCCCGATAGCCACTGAGGAGCGCTACAGGCCCGGAAGCCTGGCCGACCTGATCGAGATGATCATCGACGGCTGGCAGGTGGACCGCCTGCACTACGCAGACGACTGCGCCATGTGCGACGGCGACCCGCACGTGCCCGCGGCGTTCATCGAGCTCACGCGGCCCGACCAGGGCCGGTACGGCATCTGCATCCACGATGACGGCAAGGCGCTCTCGCATCGTGCGCTCATCTCGCTGTTCCGGGAATGCCCGCACATCTGGAAGCACCGGAGCGCCGCTCGCATCCACCAGATGGCCGCCGACGTGCCCATGGCCACCCCGTACGAGCAGGCTGACTGGAGCGAGGTGGTCGATCCCTTCCCGGGCGCACTGGTGTTCAGCCCGGGAACCCTGCGCGGCGTGGACGCCATCGACCAGACGCGCTCCGCGGGGCAGATCACCGTGGCCCTCACCACGCTCGAGCGCTTCCGCGACGGGGCGCGCCTGCGCTTCCTCATCCAGGCCCCTGAGGCGCGCAAGCGCCGACAGCTGCAGGTGATCGGCCTCGAGGTCACCGACGACCGGGGCCGCGTCTACACCACGGTCCTGCTCGATGAGAACCACGACGGCAGCCGGCTCGACGGCGCGTTCGCCATCGGGCCGGGGATCCCGTCCGACGCCGGGGACCTCTCGGTGCGCATCGCCGCCATCGGCGATCCGAAGAAGGAGTCCGACGCGACGCAGGGGCCCTGGGCGTTCGACGTCCAGGTCACCCACGCCGTGCCCGCCCACGCGTGAGGGAGCCCCCGCTCGATCCGCGCGCCGCGCGGGCGGAGGATGCTACCCGCGAGGTGGCGGAGGAGCCATGCCCCCTGCGCACGGCGTTCCAGCGTGATCGTGATCGCATCATCCACGCCAAGGCCTTCCGGCGGCTCAAGCACAAGACGCAGGTCTTCATCTCCCCGGAGGGCGACCACTACCGCACGCGCCTGACCCATACTCTCGAGGTGTCGGCGATCGGGCGCACGGTGGCGCGCGCCATGGGCCTGAACGAGGACCTGGTGGAGGCGATCACCATGGGCCATGACCTGGGGCACGCGCCGTTCGGCCACGCCGGCGAGCACGCGCTCGATGACCTGCTGCGCGAGGAGCACGGTCGCCGGTTCCACCACAACGAGCAGAGCGTGCGGGTGGTGGAGGTGCTGGAGGGCGACGGACGGGGGCTCAACCTCACGCGTGAGGTGCGCGACGGCATCCGCCACCACACCGGATCGGGTCGCCCCACCACGCTCGAGGGCCAGATCGTGCGCCTCGTGGACCGCATCGCCTACGTGAACCACGACATCGACGATGCCATCCGCGCGCGCATCATCGCGCCGTCGGACCTCCCGGCCGACGAGATCGCCGTGCTGGGCGGCACAACAACCGAGCGCATCACCCGGCTGGTCACGGACATCGTCGACAGCTCCGCCGACGAGGACGAGATCATGCAGAGCGACGAGGTGGGCGAGGCGTTCCGGTCGCTGCGCACGTACATGTTCCGAGAGGTCTACCTGGCGTCCCCGGCGGCGGATGAGGCCGATCGCGCGCGCTACGTGGTGCAGGGTCTGGTGCGCGCCCACATCGCGGACCCATCGCTGCTGCCGCCAGGGGGAGACGACGACCAGGTCACCCGGGTGACCGACTTCGTGTCGGGAATGACCGACCGCTACGCGCTGCGCGTGCACCGGGAGATCTTCGTGCCCCATGACGGGCCGCTCTGATGCCCCGCATCGCCGACTCCAGCATCGACGAGGTGCGCCGCAATGCCGACCTGGTGGAGCTCGTGCGCGGGCAGGTGCAGCTGGCCCGCCGCGGGGGTCGCTGGTGGGGCCGCTGCCCGTTCCACGACGAGCGCACCCCGTCGTTCTGCCTCATCCCGCCGGAGAACCGCACCTACTACTGCTACGGATGCGGTGCCACGGGTGATTCGTTTACGTGGATGCAGGAGCGCGAGGGGGCAGGGTCGTTCATGGAGGCGGTGGAGCAGCTGGCCGAGCGCTTCGGCGTTGACCTGCAGTTCGAGCAGTCGTCGCCGCAGGACGAGGCCCGCAGACGCGAGAACGAGCGCCTCCGCGAGTTGCTCGACCGCGCCTGTGCCTTCTATGCCGCCATGCTCTGGAAGTCGGACGAGGCCGCCGAGGCCCGGGAATACCTCGGCGGACGGGGCTTCCCCGAGGACCTCCTGCGCACCTTCCGCGTGGGCTGGGCGCCGCGCGGCGGCACCGCGCTCGCGGGCCGCGCGATACAGCAGGGCTTCTCGCGCGACCAGCTCGCGCAGGCCGGCCTCGCCCGCGTGCGCGGCGGCACCGCGCAGGACTTCTTCACGGGCCGCATCACATTCCCGATCACCGATGCGCGTGGGCGCGTGCAGGGGTTCGGGGCCCGCACCCTCGATCCACATGAGCGCGCGAAGTACGTCAACTCGCCCGAAGGTGAGCGGTTCCGCAAGCGCGAGATGCTCTTCGGCCTCGATCTCGCGCGCCAGCCGGCCGCCAAGGCCGGGTTCACCGTGGTGAGCGAGGGCTACACCGATGTGATGGGGCTGCACCTCGCCGGCGTGCAGGGGGCCGTTGCCTGCATGGGCACCGCCCTCACCACCGCCCAGCTGCGCCTGCTCGCCCGCGTCGCGCCCGAGGTGCGCCTGTGCTTCGACGCCGACCGTGCCGGCGAGGAGGCCGCACGCCGGACGATCGAGGCGGCGCATGAGGTTCCCGTGCGGCTCGCGGTGGTGGGGCTACCGCCCGGCAGCGACCCGGGCGAGCTGGCGGCGGAGCGCTCCGGGCGGGAGATCCTCGCCGCGGCGGTGGCCATGGCCGACCCCCTCCTGCCGTGGCTGGTCGACCGGCGCGTCGCGCGGGTGGGGGAGGGCCCGTCCGACCAGGACCGCGCGCTGTCGGATCTCGGCGAGCTGCTGTCCGGGTTCCCCGAGTCGGCCGACAAGGATGAAGCCATCAGGCGCGTGACCGCGCTCGGGGTATCGCCCGTGCTGTTCGACCGCTTCATGCGGCGGGTCCAGGGCTCGGGCACCACCGGGCGCCCGCGCCGCGAGCGCGAGCAGGGCGAGGACCATGGGTCGGAGCCGCCATCCCTCGATGAGGCGCGCGAGCGCCGCTTGCTCGCGCTGGCTATCGCCATGCCCACCGCCGGCAAGCCCATGCTCGAGGGGATGAGGGATGACCACCTCAGATCACCCGAGCATCGCCGTGCCCGTGCGTTGATCGCCGCGGGGGCCGAGGGCTGGCCTCCCGAGATGGCGCCGCTGGAGGCCGCCCTGAGAGCCGAGGCGGCCGACGGCGGCACCGAGGAGGAGCTCAAGGACGCCTATCTGCGCGTGGAGAAGCGGGCGCTCGAGCGCGGGATGCTGGCGGCGCGCTCATCGGGTGACGAGGCGGAGTTCCTGCGCATGCAGGCGATGGTGAAGAGGGTGGAGGCCGCCCTCAGGAGCTCGGCCTAGGAGATCACCGCAAGCGCGGCGGCCCGTATTGGGGTCTCGCCGTCGAGCAGGGTGACGGTGGCGGTCACGGCGTACCCCGTCATGCCATCGGGCCGACGGACGGACGGTCCGATCCACGAGATCCCGGGTGCTCTCCCGAGCATCTCCGCCCGGGCAGCCCATGCGAGCACCCTGGCCAGCGCGAGGGCGCCGGGGCTCGCCGCTCCGCGCCGGCCGCGGGCCACCACGTACGAGTCGTGCGCCTGCACGCACGCGATGAGGGTGAGGGGGTCAAGGGGGTCATCGGGATCGAGCACGATCGCATGGATGACCAGATCGGGCTCGCCACCCGCGTCGGTCTTGGGTCGCAGGGACGGTGCCAGCTCGCGCAGCCTCGCCCCGACCGCGAACCCGATCCCCCTCGCCGCATTGACGAGCTCGGGATCCAGACCCGCGGCGGGGTCGGGGCCGTCGGGAAGACGGATGCCCACCCGACGGCCCCGGAATCGCTCCTAGGCGGCGTCGGCGGCGGCGTCCGCCGAGTCGCTCACGGCCTCGTCGATCGCGTCGGCGCCATCCGCGGTGACCTCGGTGAAGGTGAACTCGTCGGGCTCACCGCCGAGGCGCTCGCGCACGAACCAGTAGACGAGGGCCCCGATGCCAACCAGGGCGAGCAGCTTGATGAAGGTCTTCATGTTTCTCCTCGGATTGCAACCCGTAGACACGCTAACACGCGGTGCCCAGGGCGGCGACACCCCCGCCGGGGGGGGCGGCCGCGCCGGCGTGCGGTGGCCGGCGGTTCCATTGGCTCATGGACGCCGTCGGGGCCGACGACGTGCTGGGCGCGGGCACATGACCCCGCGAGATCGCCGCACGCGGAGTGGGCTCTTGCCTGTCCGCCGACGGCTAGTCGACCCGCATCACCACCTTGCCGACGACGGCGTCGGCCTCCACGTGGGCATGGGCAGCAACGACGTCGTCCATGGCCACTACCCGGTCGATCACCGGGGAGAGCACTCCGTCTTCGAAGAGCGGCATCGCCCAGTGGGCGAACTCGCCCATGATGAGCGCCTTCTCCTCCGTGGAGCGCCCCCGCAGGGTGGATGCCGCGATGGTCCCCTGCGCGGCGAGCAGGGCTCCCATGTCGAGTTCCGCCCGTCGCCCTCCCACGAGGCCGGTCAGCACGATGCGACCCCCGCGCGCCAGACAGGCGACGTTGTCGTGGAGGTACTTCGCGCCGACGAGGTCGAGGATCACGTCGGCTCCATGGGCGCCGGTCATCTCCTGCACCGCCGGGGCGAACCCGTCACCCCCGACCACGAGGGGCTCGGCGCCGTAGGGCTCGCCGGCCGCCGCGCGCCCGGGCGAGCGCGATGTGCCGATGCACCGCGCGCCGATGGCGCGGCAGATCTGCGCGGCGGCGGTGCCCACCCCGCTGGCGACCGAATGCACGAGTGCCACGTCACCCGCGCAGAGCCCGCCGAGTCTCACCAGTCCCTGGTACGCGGTGATGAACACCTCCGGGATCGCCGCCGCGTCGGTCCACGACATCCCATCCGGGATCGGCATGCAGTTGCACGCCGGCACTGCCAGCAGCTCCGCGTACGCGCCCCCGCCCACGAGGCACATCACGCGGTCGCCGATGCGCAGCGTGGTGTCCGTGCCGGGGGCGATGTCCACCACCTCGCCCACCGCCTCGAGCCCCAGAACGTCGCTGACGCCCGGGGGCGGGGGATAGAGCCCGCGCCGCTGCATGATGTCGGCGCGGTTTACCGCAGTGGCCCTCACCCGCAGCAGGACCTCCCCGCGACCGATCGCGGGGTCGGGCACGTCGGCCATCGCCATCACCTCGGGCGCACCCGGCTGCGTCACCACCACGGCCCTCATGCGCCAAGCCTATCCGCGCGCATGCGGGGGCACTCGATGGGGACGGTGGGATTCGAACCCACACCCGGGGTGAACCGGAGCGGAGTTTGAGTCCGCCGCGTCTACCGTTCCGCCACGTCCCCGGCGGTCAGTACCCGAGCGTCAGTCCTCGGGCGTGATGCGGGCCAAGCCCTCCTCGATGGCCACGCGGCGCGTCTCGGCCGCCACGGCAGGCGCCACGTCGGGGTTGAACACGCTCGGGATGATGTAGTCCTCATGCAGCTCATCATCGGTGATGACGTCGGCGATCGCCCGGGCGGCTGCCACCTTCATGCCCTCGCTGATCTGCCGGGCGCGCACGTCGAGCGCGCCGCGGAAGATACCGGGGAAGGCCAGCACGTTGTTGATCTGGTTGGGGTAGTCCGAGCGGCCGGTGGCCATGACGCGCACGTAGGGCGCGGCGATCTCGGGCATGATCTCCGGGGTCGGGTTCGCCATGGCGAACACCAGCGGGTCCTTGGCCATGCTCCTGAGCTGGTCCACCGAGAAGGTGCCCGGACCGGACAGGCCCACGAACATGTCGGCGCCCTTGATGGCCTCGGTGAGGTCGCCCTGGATGCCGTCGGGGTTGGTGTTCTCGGCGTACCAGTCCTTCATGAAGTTCATGTTCTCGGTGCGGCCGTTGTAGATGGCTCCCCGGGTGTCGCAGCCGATGATGTTGGTGACGCCGGCGTTAATGAGGATCTTCGAGCACGCCACGCCCGAGGCGCCGATGCCGTTCACCACCACCTTGAGGTCCTGCATCTCCTGGCCGGTGATCTTGCAGGCGTTGATCAGCGCGGCGAGCAGCACTACCGCGGTGCCGTGCTGGTCATCGTGGAAGACCGGGATGTCGAGGCGCTCCTTGAGGGTGTCCTCGACCTCGAAGCACACGGGCGCGGCGATGTCCTCGAGGTTGATGCCCCCGAAGGCGGGTGCGATGGCCTCGCACACCGCGATGAGCTCACCGGCGTCGTGGGTGTCCACGCAGATGGCGTAGGAGTCCACGTCGGCGAACTCCTTGAAGAGCAGCGACTTGCCCTCCATCACGGGCATGCCGGCAGCCGCCCCGATGTCTCCGAGTCCCAGCACCGCGGTGCCGTTGGTGATCACCGCGACCATGTTGCGCTTGAGTGTGTAGTCGAAGGCGGCCTCGGGGTCCTCGGCGATGCGGTTGGCCACGGCAGCCACGCCGGGCATGTAGGCAACCGAGAGGTCCTCGCGGGTCTTCAGCGACGCCCGGGGCACCATCTCGATCTTGCCGCCGTTGTGCAGGCGGAACGTGCGGTCCTCGGCCGACGCGACGGTCACGCCACCCAGCGCCCTGACGGCGTCCACCACCTCATCCTCATTCTCCACGCTGGTTGCGTCCACCACGATCTCGCGCACCACCCGCTGGTGGTCGGCCTCGACCACCTCCATCGACGAGATCGAGGCGCCCTGGTCGCTGATGGCCTTGGCCACCGCTGCGGCAAGGCCGGGTAGGCCGGTCTCGAGCTCGATGCGCATGGTGATGCTGAACTGGGCGCTTGGCGTGACTCCCACGGGTCCTCCACGTAGACGAGGGCGGGACACTACCCACCGATCAGGGATTCCCCCACGGGTACGTGACCCCTGCCGGATAGACTCGCCCGCGTGAGCACGGACGCCATCAACCCCGCCGGCGAGATCCTGCTCATCGACGGCTACAGCCTGGCCTTCAGGGCGTTCTTCGCCCTGCCCGAGAGCATCACCCGACAGGACGGCATGCCCACCAATGCCCTGTACGGGCTGGCCGCCATGACGATCAAGGTGATCGAGGAGGAGAAGCCCTCGCGGGTGATCGTGGCGTGGGACCCCTCCGGCAAGACATTCCGCGACGAGATCTACCCCGAGTACAAGGCCGGTCGCTCCGCCACCCCCGAGGGGTTCAAGGCCCAGTCCCCGTACTTCCGCGATCTCATGGAGGCCTTCGGCGCCGTGAACATCGAGAAGGAGGGATTCGAGGCCGATGACGTGATCGGAACCCTCGCGCGACGGGCGTCGGATGCCGGGCAGCGGGTCACCATCCTCACCGGCGATCGCGATGCCCTGCAGCTGGTGGACGCCAACGTGAGCGTGCTCGCCACCGGGAGGGGGGTCACCGACACCACGCGCTATGACGAGGCCAAGGTGGAGGAGCGCTACGGCGTGCCACCCCCGAAGATGCCCGATCTGCGGGGAATGATCGGCGACTCCAGCGACAACCTGCCCGGCGTGCCCGGCATCGGCGAGAAGACCGCCGCCCAGCTGATGGCCAAGTACGGATCGCTCGAGGAGGTCCTGGCCCACGCCGACGAGCAGACCCCGAAGCGCAGGGAGAACCTCATCGAGCACGCCGACATGGCGCGCATGTGCCGGGACCTCTCCGTGATCGACGTCAACGTGCCGCTCGACCTCGAGCCCGGCGACGCACCGCTCATCACGCGCGACGCCGAGCGGCTGGCTGCACTGCAGGCGGCATTCCAGGAGTTCGAGTTCCGCACCCTCGCCCGCAGGGTGTCCGAGCTCGCCAGCGATTCCCCCGGGGGCGGCGCGGCCGACGGCGATGGCGCGGGCGGGGGCACCGCACCCGCGATCGAGGTGCAGGAGGAGTCGCCCGAAGCCCTTGCGATGTCGCTCGCAGGCGGCGAGGCGGCCGCGATCGCGCTCATGGGAGACGCCCTTGCGGTGGTGGCCGGCGACGGCCCCGCCCGTGCGGTGGCGCTGGGGGAGGGTGCCGACCCGGCCATCGGGCCGGTGGTGTCAGCCGCGCCGTGGTCGGCGCACGATGCCAAGGCGATCCTGCGCCGCGGACGCCTCGATGGTCCGCTGCCGGAGCACGACACCATGATCGCCGCATACCTGCTGCAGCCCCGGCGGCGGCAGTACCTGCTCGACGAGCTGGCTGAGGAGGAGGGCGTTGCCATGCACGCCGAGGGCGCGGGCGACGACGCCTGCGCGGCCGCGGCCGCCGCGGCATCGGTTCGCCACCTGCGCCCGATTCAGGAGCAGCGCATGTCCGACGAGGGCCTCGGGCCGCTCTTCCGGGACATCGAGATGCCGCTGATCGGCGTGCTGGTGTCGATGGAGAACCTGGGCGTGGCGATCGACGTGGCGCGACTCGAGGAGATCCAGCGGCAGATGCAGGCGGAGATCTCCGAGCTCACCGAGAAGATCCACGATCTCGCCGGCGGGCCCTTCACCATCGACTCGCCCAAGCAGCTGGCCGAGGTGCTGTTCGAGCGGCTCGGGCTTCCCGCGGGACGCAAGGGCAAGACCGGCTACTCCACCGACCGGCGCGTGCTGCGCTCGCTCGAGGACAAGCACCCCATCGTGCCGCTGGTCGTGCGCTACCGCGAGCTGGTGAAGCTCGAGGGCACGTACCTGGCCCCGCTGCCGGGGCTGGTTGATCCGGCCGACGGGCGCATCCACACCACCTTCAACCAGACCGTGGCCGAGACCGGCCGGCTGTCGTCCACCAACCCGAACCTGCAGAACATCCCCGTGCGCACCGAGGCCGGGCGCGAGATCCGCGATGCCTTCGTGGCGGGCGAGGGCTTCACCCTCATGAGCTGCGACTACTCGCAGGTGGAGCTGCGAATTCTCGCGCACTGCTCCGGCGAGCCCGCGCTGCGCGACGCCTTCGCCGAGGGCAGAGACGTGCATGCTGCCACGGCGTCAGAGGTGTTCGGGGTGCCCCTTGACGACATGGACCGGGAGGTGCGCGACCGCGCCAAGGCCGTCAACTTCGGGATCATCTACGGCATCTCCGACTTCGGGCTGGCGGAGCAGCTGGGAATTCCCCGTGCCGATGCGCGCGAGTACATCGAGACCTACCTCGCGCGCTATCCGCGGGTGGAGGCCTTCGTGGCGTCGACGATCGCCCAGGCCACTGAGGATGGTTACGTCACCACGCTCCTCGGCCGCCGGCGTGCGATCCCCGAGCTCACCGCCCGCACCCAGCAGCAACGCCAGCTGGGAGAGCGCCTGGCGGTTAACACCCTCATCCAGGGGTCGGCCGCCGACATCATCAAGATCGCCATGATCTCGGCATATGCGGCCATAGCCGAGTCGGGCACCGGCGCCCGCATGGTGCTGCAGATCCACGACGAGCTGCTCGTGGAGTGCCCCCCGGACGTCGTCGACCCGGTGCGCGCCATCGTGGTGGACGCCATGACGGACGCCTACGACCTCGACCCGCCGCTGGCCGTGGAGGTGGGCGTGGGGCCCACCTGGCTCAAGGCGAAGGCGTGAGCAAGGGGTCCGCCGCGGCCCGCGGGCCCGCCGAGCCCCCCGAGCCCGGGCTCGACCCCTACCGCGTACTGGAAGTGCACGCCGACGCCCGGCCAGAGGTGATCGAGGCGGCGTTCACGGTGCTGCGCGAGATCGCCTGCCGCGACGAGGCCGACGGCGCCCGGCAGCTGGTGCGGCTCACCTGGGCCCGACGGGTACTGCTCGATCCCTGATTTCCACTACATTGCCGGGTCCCGCAACCCAACCCCGGGTGGCGCATCCCTGCGCGCATCCCGGCCAGCAAGGACAACTACGCGACGATGAGCACCACTGACGACTTGACCAGCATCGACCTGGAGATCGACATCGACCCCGACGCCCCCGTCTTCGTTCTCGAGGGCCCCGAGTACATCGAGATCGATGGCAAGCAGGTCCCCAACTACGACATCACGATCCCCGAGTTCGGCGAGGGCGACGTGGTGAGCGGACGCGTCGTCCGCATCGACAAGGACGAGGTGCTCGTCGACATCGGCTACAAGAGCGAGGGAGTGGTACCGCTCAACGAGCTGAGCATCCGCAAGTCGGTCAACGTGTCCGACGAGGTGCAGCTGGGCGAGATGATCGACGCCCTGGTGATGCAGAAGGAGGACCAGGACGGCCGGCTGATCCTCTCCAAGAAGCGCGCCCGCTTCGAGATGGCATGGAAGCGCATCGAGGCGGCATCCACCGCCGGCGAGACCGTGGAGGGCACGGTCATCGAGGTGGTCAAGGGCGGCCTCATCCTCGACCTCGGCGTACGCGGGTTCCTGCCGGCGTCGCTGGTGGACATCCGCCGCGTGCAGGACCTCGACGAGTTCATGGGCCAGAAGCTCGAGTGCAAGGTGATCGAGCTCAACCGCAGCCGCAACAACGTGGTGCTGTCGCGTCGCGCCGTGCTCGAGCACGAACGCCGCGAGGTGCGCCAGCGCATCCTCGACGAGCTGGAGCCCGGCAAGGTGGTGGAGGGCGTCATCTCCAACATCGTCGACTTCGGCGCGTTCGTGGACCTCGATGGCATCGACGGCCTCATCCACATCTCGGAGCTCTCGTGGAGCCACGTCAACCACCCGTCCGAGGTGCTGAACGTGGGCGAGACGGTCACGGTGAAGGTGCTCGACATCGACCGCGACCGCCAGCGCATTTCCCTGGGCCTCAAGCAGACCCAGGCCGATCCCTGGCAGAGCGTCATCGAGACCTACCAGATCAACGACATCGTCCCGGGCACGGTCACCAAGGTCGTCACGTTCGGTGCCTTCGTGGAGATCCACGCGGGCGTGGAGGGCCTCGTGCACATCTCCGAGCTGGCGGAGCACCACGTGGAGAATCCGCGCGAGGTGGTCAACCAGGGCGACGAGCGCGAGGTGCGCATCATCGAGATCGACCCCGAGCGCCGTCGCCTGTCGCTGTCGCTCAAGCAAGTCACGCCGGCACCCGGCGGTGAGGGCGAGCACGACGTGGTCCCGGCCCACGATGATGCCCCTCCCGACGGCGACGCCCCGGCGGCCGCGGTGGTCGACGAGCCCGCGGGCGACGCTCCCGAGGGCGAGCACGGGGCCTGACCCGGCCGCGCCCGGGCCGCTCTGCCTCGGTCTCACCGGGGGGATCGGCTCGGGCAAGTCCGAGGCGCTCCGCGCGTTCGCCGCACGGGGCGCCGCGGTGCTGTCGTCCGATGACGTTGTGCATCGCCTCTACGAGGATCCCGAGGTGATCGGGGCCGTGCGCGCGCGCTTCGGCGACGCGGTGTTCGCGCCCGGCGGCGGGGTGGACCGGCGCGCTCTCGGGGACACCGCCTTCGCGCACGAGGGCGGTTTGGCATTCCTCGAGGAACTGCTGCATCCGCGCATCGGCCGGGCACGCGAGGCGTGGGTGGCCGATCAATGCGCACACGTGCCGGCGCCTCCCCTGCTCGTGTGCGAGGTGCCCCTGCTCTTCGAGGCTGACCTGGCCGATCGCTTCGATGCGGTCGTCGTGGTGACGGCATCCGACGATGTGCGCCGCCGCCGCGTGGAGGATCGCGGGCAGGACTTCGCGGGCCGCAGCAGCCACCAGATGCCCGAGGCCGACAAGGTGGCGCGCGCAGGCATGGCCTTCGTGAACGACGGGAGCATCGCCGAACTCGAGGCCTGGGTGGACGCGGTGATGGCCCGGTACGCGTCAGGCGGTGGGTGATGGCGCGGCGTCGCAGGCGCAGGTCAGGTGGTCGGCGCATCCTGGGGCTGCTGCTGTTGGTCGCGTCGCTCGTCGCACTCGGCCTCGCCGTGCACCAGGGCAAGCCGTCCTGGTATGCGCGGTGGTGGTACCCGCTCGAGCACGACCGGGCGATCAACCGTGATGCCCGTCTGAACGGTCTCGACCCGGCCCTCGTGGCGGCCGTGGTGTGGCGTGAGAGCGACTACGACCCGCAGGCGGTGTCGCCCAAGGGCGCGGTGGGCCTGATGCAGTTGCTGCCGTCCACCGCCCGCTTCATCGAGTCGCAGGACGATTCGCCCCCGGGGAACGCCAGGGACATCAGGGATCCGGAGGTGAACATCAGCTACGGATCGTGGTACCTGCGCCACCTCATCGACCTGCACGACGGCTCGGTGCCGGCAGCTCTCGCGGCCTACAACGCGGGGCCCGAGAACCTGAGGAAGTGGCGCGCCGACGCGACCTCCAAGGGCACGGAGCTGCGTGTGCCAGAGGATGTCCCGTTCGCGGAGACCCGCGAGTACGTGACCGACGTGCTCGACGCATGGCCGTTGTACCGGCAAGCGTACGGCGAGCGCCTCGGCCCTGCGTCCTGAGCTGCCCGGAGGGCCTAGATGACCACGCTCCACGGTACCGCGCGCCAGTCGGTGATGAGGCCGGCCTCGTAGTACGGGTCGCGCAGGACGTACTCGCCGACTTCCTCGGGCTCGCACGGGGCGAACACGATCGCCGCGCCCGTGACGGGGTCGCCGAGCGCGCCCGCCATGACCACGCGGCCCTCCTCCTTCAGGCGGGTGAGGTTGGCGAGGTGCGCCTCGCGGTATGGTGCACGCCGCTCGAGGATGTCCTCGACGTAGTCGTACATCAGGAGGAAGTGGGTCTCGGGCATCGGGGCTCCTCGGTCGCTGGGCGATCCATCCTCCCACACGCCACCGGGAGGCGGCATGGGGTCAAGCGGTGCGGGTGACCTGACGCATGGCATCACGAGCGCGTCGCTGTGCGACGCCATGGCACGGCTGCACGGCCATCGCTGCCATGCGGTGGGGCTCATTCCGGCTCGCGCGGGCCAGGTGACCGCAGGCGCCGCGGCTACCGTCCGGTTTGGTCCGCGCAGGGACGATGTTCCCGACCACGACCTCGCGGCGGCGGCGGAGCGGGCCATGGCGGACGTGCCCGAGGGGGCGGTAGTGGTGATCGCTGCACCCGATGCCCCGGGCGAGGCCGTCGCCGGGGGCAAGAAGCTCGCCGCCCTCGAGGAGCTCGGAGCAGCCGGGGTGATCGCGTGGGGGTCGATACGCGACCGCGCCGAGGCGGCGGCCTACCGCAGCGGGGTGTGGGCCCTTGGGGAGACCCCACGCGCGAGCGGGGACCTGCTGCAGGTAATCGAGGTGGGTGGCCTGCTCACATTCGGCGGCATCACCGTCGCGCCGGGAGACTGGGTGTACGTGGACGAGGCAGGCCTCATCGCGGTGCCGTGGGACGAGCGCGCGCAGGTGGCCGACGCGGCGCGGTCGATCGAGGCCGATGACGCCGACGCCGTCAGGCGCATCCGCCGGGGCTGAGCGCAGGTATCAGGCCGGGAGGGTGCCGGCGGCAACCCAGGCCTCGACCACCCGCCGTATATAGGCGCCGGGGGGCGGGGCGGTGAGGTCGGCGCCGGGCAGCATGCGCCTGATCTCGTCCGCGTCGACCTGCGGCCAGCCGAAGGGGTCGTCGGGCGCGGTCACCCGCAGGTGGCGCTCGCCGGGCGGATCGGGCAGTCGCACCACCATGCGGGCATCGTGCATCCCGCCCGCGCGCAGGCACTCCTGCGCGGCCGGCAGCGCATATCCTGGGTAGGTGAGGATTCCCGGGCCGTAGTAGGCATCAGCGGGGTCCGCCACGAGCAGCGCCCAGTCGAGTTCGGCGATAATCGCCACGGGGCCCTCGGGCGTTTCCCAGGCGCGCACGTGCGCCAGCCCGTCGTTACCGAGACGGGTGGAGAAGGGGACGAGGGCGTTGATCACCGGGCCGTCACTCACAGCATGAAAACGTAGCCGCCCTCACAATCCGCTGGTGGCCGTACCGGAACCGGGAGGCCCCCGCGGGGCGAGGGCGTAGTGTCGTGCAACGGCACACCGACAGGAGGGAATCGTGTCCACCACCGCCGGCCCGCGTCCCTCGTGGCCGATCCCTGAGCCCAAGTGGCCCTTTCCCGAGCTTCCCGAGGGGCTTGCCTTCCTCGCCGGCATCGACCGGCAGCTGCACGCGCCCGCACTCGCGGACATCAGCCGCCGCATCGTCGAGAGCGGCCTGTGGCGCGAGTACGTGGCCGTGTGCGAGGAGTACCGCGATTACCGGCTCGTTTTCGAAAACGACTACGTGGACATCTGGGTGCTCTCATGGCTGCCGGGACAGGAGACCGGGTTCCACGACCACGACATCTCCGAGGTGGGCATCTGCGTGGCCGCGGGGGCCATCGAGGAGCATCACATGCACATGTACCAGCCCGATACGAGCCATGTGGTCCGCCCTGGTGAGACCCAGGAGGGCCCGTTCGGGTATATCCACCGCGTGGTGCACAGCGAGGGACACCCCGCCATCTCGGTGCACTCGTACTCACCGCCTCTCGCCTGGGTGGGCCAGTACCGCGAGAACGGCGGCCAGTTGGTGCGCCTGCGCCAGCCCGGCCGCACGAGGCTCGCGCCCAGCTAGCGCCGCCCTCCCGCCGTCTCGCGCTCGCCTCCCGCCGCCTCGCGCTCTTCAGGCGTGAGCGGGAACATCGGGCTCACCAGCACGGTGCCGCCGTCGGGGCAGAGGCCGATGGCCACCTCCAGCGCCTGCGCGATGTCATCGGCCTGGGCTGCGGGAACCACACGCGCCGCCATGCGGGCACGGGCCGGCCCGAACGTGACCACCGCCCGCGCGCTGGCCTGCGCCATCAAGAGCACTCGGGCCATGAGATCCGATTCCTCGGGGCTTGCGTGGACCGGCTGCCCGCCTGCGGCGTCATCACCGCCGAGCACCACCACGAGGGGCTCGGCGGCAAAGCGCTCGAGCGCCGCCTGCACCTTCATCGGGGTCGCGGCCATGGAGTCGTCCACGATCGTGATGCCCCGAGGGCCGCGCCGCGGGGCCTGCCGATGGGCCACCGGTTTCAGGTCGGCCAGGGCATCACCCACATGATCGGGGTGCATTCCCAGCGCCAGCGCAGCAGCGCTCGCTGCGAGCGCTGCGCGCAGCGGGGGCCCCGTGAGCGCGGTATCCGCCTCACGCGTGGCATCGCCTGAGCGCAGGTGCACCCCAGTGCCCTGCGAGAACGCACCGCGCTCGGCGGGTTCGGCGCCGAACCCCCAGCGCGTCCCGCGCACCGGGCCGAGCAGTGCGATGGCCTGCGGGTCGTCGGTGGGCAGCACCACGGCGTCGTCATCAGCGAGATCGGCGACGAGCCGCCTCTTGGCGGCCACGTAGGCGTCGAGCCCGCCATGTAGCTCCAGGTGGTCCGGCCTGATGGTGGTGACCACCGCCACATCGGGATGCACGTGGTCCATATGACACAGGTGGGTAGAGGTGAGCTCCGCCACGGTCACGGTGCCGGGTACGGGAGCGTTGAGCTGCGCGGCCAGGGAGTGATCGGGCCATGCGTTGCCCGAGCGTGCGGTGGACGAAATGGCCACGGGCACGCCGCATGCCGTGAGGATGTGCTCGAGGGCCCGGCAGGTGGAGGTCTTGCCCGCCGATCCGGTGACGCCCACCACGGGGCGAGGGACGCCGTCGAGGATCAGCTCCGCCAGGACGGTCACGCCGCATCCCTCCGCGCGCGCCTGCAGCACGGTGGGATCGGTCTCGGCGGTCCACTCGTCCACCACCACCAGAGCCACGGGGTCGTCCCCGCCATCGACCACCTCGTAGCCCTTGCGCCGCAGGATTTCGCGAGCGACATGCGCGTCCGGACCAGAGGTGGCGATCCGGACGCGCACGGGTCGGGTCAGCCCCGGGGAATCGGCCGTGCCGCCATGGCCGCCACTACGTCGGCATCGTCGGCGATGGTGAGGTACCGGGCCACCGACGACTGCGGGCGAATGCCCAGCTGCGACTCGATGATCTCGGTGGGGATGCCCTCGCCCGCCATCTCGGCCGCGCAGGCATAGCGGAGTCCCATCGCGTGCACCCGGCCCGCGAGGCCGGCGCAGGATCCCAGGCCGGGGAGGAGCTCGCGCACGTGGGCCGGGCTCAGGGGCTTTCCCTGCAGCGCTGGGGTGAAGGGTCCGTCGCCGGTGAGCGCGCTCTCGGCACGGCGGTCAATCCAGCCACCGAGCTCAGCGGCGACCGGGTCGTCGAGGCCCGCCACGCGGTCCCCCACCGTGAGAGCGCGCCGGTCGAGGTCCACGTCGCCCGGCCTGGGGGCAAGCGCCTCGCCCGGCCTGAGGCCCGCGCGCCGGGGGAGCCTGATGAGGGCACGGTTGCGGCGACCGGTGCTCGCCTGCTCTGACGACGAGCGGAGCACGGCGAGCGCCTCGGCGGCGCTGATGGGCGGCTTCTGGACGGCGAGGGCCATGGACTCCGTGATGGTTACGTGGTTTACCGGGCGCCGATGCAACACCTTATGAAAGCACCGACGGTGCGCCGTCCGGTGGAGGAAACCGCCCGATTTTGTGAAATCGCCCCGCCGGACCCCATGAGGCGCCCGGCGGGGCGAGGGGTCAGCGCCCGATCGCCTTCTTGGCCACCGACGACATCAGCACGAGGCCGATGCCGTCGAACAGGAACTGGATGCCGACCAGCAGGCCGATGGCCCATGCGGCAGAGCTGGGCCAGTCCGCGGCGATGAGGATGCCGAGGAGAATGGCGAGGATGCCGCCGAAGGCCAGCAGCCCACGACCCCCGCCGCCCGTGTCGCCGATGGCGGCGACAACGCGCACCACGCCCATCACGATGAAGACGATGGCGATGACGGCCGTGAGGCCCACCGTGGCGTCGATGGGATTGAAGAGGATCCACAACCCGCCGATGAGCAGGAGGACCGACAGGATGATGCCGATTACCTTCCACCCGCCGGTCGCGCCACTGCCGATCGCGGCGAACAGCCAGGCCACCGCCAGGACGATGACGAGGATGCCGACGAGGATCGCGATGCTCACCGATGCCACCTGCGGCACGGCAATCGCGATGATGCCGATGATGATCGCGAGGATCCCGGCCCACATCATGCCGTTGGCAGACTGCCGAAGATCCTCAGTTGGTCCCGTTCCCATGGGGCGGAGTCCTTCCGTTGTGGGCGATCTCACGGTGATCTTCGCAATCGCGCCGGGGGAGTCCTGCCTAGTGCTGGCAGGCCTCGCAGGCCCATGCACGGCGCCCCGCGATGTCCCAGCAGGCCACCGGCGACCCACAGGAACGGCACTCACGCTGGCGATAGACATACGTGCGCTCGCCACGGGGGATCTTCGACTTCGGCACGCCGGCGTCCTCGGCGGTCACGGTGACGATGCGCCCGGCGCGCTCACCATCAGCCAGCATGCGGCACACGGTGGCCCACAGGGCATCGAACTCATCGCGCGACAGTGACCGGCCCTCGCGCGCAGGGTGGATGCCCAGCACGTGAAGCGCCTCGGCGCGGTAGACGTTTCCCACGCCGGCCATCACCGACTGGTCCATCACGAGGGCACCGATCTCCCGGCGGCTGCGCGAGATGCGCTGCCAGGCGCGGTCGGGGTCTGCGTCCGCCCGGAGCGGGTCGGGGCCCAGCCGGCCGAGCAGGCGGGCCTCATCATCGGAGTCGATCAGCCCGCACGCCGTGGGCCCGCGCAGGTCAATGGCAGCACCGGGCGCCACCAGACGCAAGCGGATCGCCCCGCGGGGTTCGGGGACGTGGCCCGTGTGCGTGAAGAAGCGTCCGAACAACCCGAGGTGGACATGCAGCAGCAGGTCGTCCTCGAACCGGTAGAAGAGGTGCTTCCCGTAGGCCTCGATGTCCTCGAGCAGCCTGCCGTCGAGCGCTCCGGCGCCATCCGAGAAGCGCCCCTGCGGCGATGTGGCTGCCAGGCGCTGGCCGGCGAGGACCTCCCGCTGCTTGCGCGCTGCCCGGTGGATGGTGTGGCCCTCGGGCATGTCAGGTCCTCAGGGCGGCCCGCGCCACCTCGGCGCCGATCGCCCGCGCAGCGGCGAGGTCGGCCTGCCCGGCGCGCTGGGTGAGCACCACCATGATGATCGGGCCCCTGCGGGTGTACGCGATGGCCGCGCCGTGCTGCTCGTGCTTTCGCCACCCGTTCTTCTCGGCGATCGGGGTGCCGGGGGGCAGCCCGCCGGTGAACAGCGACGCGTTGGCCCCTACCTGGTCGGCCGTGAGCAGCAGGCCGAGGAGCATCCGGGCACGCAACGGGTCGATGCCCGTCTGCCGTCGCCCGGAGGGGGTGGGAACCGCGGCTGCCTGCAGGGAGAAGAGCATGCGTCCCATGTCGCGCGCCGTGGTGTGGCGGTTGGACCACGTGGGCGCGCTCACCACGCCCCCGGCCGGGAGCCGCGGCTGCAGCTCGTCTTCGATCAGGTAGCAGCCGGGGTAGGTGCTCTGACGCGCCCCGAGGCGACGCAGTCCGTCGGCCGCCGCGGCATCGGGGCCCGACCCGCAGCCCGATCCCACTGCATCGACCAGGCGGTTGGCCGCCTTGTCGTCGCTTCGGCGCAGCGTCTGCACCACATCGGGCCACGCGGCGTCCGTCCACGGACGGCTACCCATGCGCATCACCGCGCCCGCGGCCAGGGGCAGCTTCACCAGGCTGGCGGCGGGGAACTGCGCATCTGCGTTCCACCCCGCGGCATGGCCATTCCAGAGCCTCTGCACCCAGATCGAGTTGACGCCCGCGTGCGATGCGGCGATGCGGGCGAGGGCGGCCCCGAGAACCGGGTCGCGGCGCGATCCGGGCTTCGCCACCTGGCCGGATAGCGGGAGAAGGTACACACCCTCGCTGGCAACGCGCGCGACCACGCGGTCGCCCGGCCCCCGCATTACAACCGTGACTCCGCGCACGCCTACCGGCCCCGACACCCGGGCCCGGACCATGCCCCCCGCGAGCGCGCCCGTGGAGAGCGCACCCCGGCTCGACACGGTGGCCTGAGTGGCCGATCCCGGTGCCACTGCGACCACCTGACCGAAGAACGCCTCGCCGGACACCGGTCGCAGGGGGATCGGCGCCGACATGGCGCCCGGTGCCGCGAGGATGATGTGGGTGAATCCGGCCACGGCAGCTCCGATCGCGAAGGTGATGCCCGGGCGCCGGCGCACTGCGGCCCGGCTGCCCATCAGTCGAGCCCGGTGCGTGTGTGAACGGAAACGTTTTCGCGTGCTGCGAGCGCCACCAACTCGCCGTCGAAGGTGGCGCGGCGAACCTCATCCTCCGGCACGCCGGCCTCCATCAACCGCTGCTCCAGGCCGCGCTCGGATGCGTGGCGGAAAAACAATACGGCGATGGCGACGAACGTGATGGCGCAGTGGGCGAGGATCATCACGGTGCCGGCATTGGCCTGGTCCTGCAGGGCAGAGAAGCCGAACGCCGCTGCGCCCGCCTCGTGCGACGTGTAGAAGGGCGTGCCCGAGAACCAGTAGACGTTGGCAATGCCCACGCCCGCGAACCAGATGCCGATCATGTAGACGCACTTGGCACCGGTGCGGAACCACGCCGGGGGGTCGACGAAGCGATCGGTTACTGGTGCCCACATGATCACCCCGGCGCCGAACACCGCCGCCTGCTGCAGCACCCACACCCAGGGGCGCACCAGTACCTCGTGGTGGATGTCGGGCACCAGCCATGCGATGGTGCATGCGAGCCAGATCGCGAAGGCCACCAGGGGATGCAACACCACGGCGAGTACCGGGCGACGTTGGCGGGTACCGCGCTGCGCCCGCGGGATCGCCAGCAGGATCAGCAGCGGCGCCAGGGCACCGATGAGCACGTGCTGCAGCATGTGCGCCGACAGGAGGCCGCCCTGCGCCACCACCGCCACGGGCGCGCACACCGACAGCACCAGCACCGCGGCGCCCGACCACAGGAATGCCGTGCGGCGTCCGGCCTCGTCGGCCGAGCCCTGCCACGAGGGAGACGTGCGGATTCCCAATGCAAGGGCCGCGATCAGCGCCAGCAGCAGCCCGGGTAGCACCCAGAGCGACCACCAGCTCTCCGACTGCACCCTGCCCAGTGCACCCTCATAGCCGCTCCAGAACTCGCTGGCACCGCCGGTGGCGCCCGCCACGACAATGGCGATGGCGACGATGGAGGCGCAGACCAGCGCGATGAGGATCCAGCGGGCCCGAGTCACTGACCGCACGCTATCGCGCCCATGCCGTAACGTCAGCGCGTGCGTGAGGTCCAGATCACCGGGAACATGATCCGGCTCGGCCAATTGCTCAAGCTGGCGGGGCTTGCGTCGGGTGGTGGCGACGTGAAGGCGATCCTCGCCGATGGGGTCGTGGTGAACGGCGAGCCCGAGCAGCGTCGCGGCCGCCAGCTCCACGACGGCGACGTGATTCATGCGGCCGGAGATCAACTCAGGGTCACAGCGCGCACCTGACCGGGACGAACGGCCTGCCGCGCGACGCCGCGCGGTGGGAGAATACGGCTGTGGCGGATATCGGGCACACGGCGATCGGCGCGTGGAGCGGTGGCAGGGTGATGCACTACGGCGAGCCGCTCGACGACGCCCGGCTCCAGGCCCTGCTTCGACCCGGCGACGACATCTGCACGGTGGTGACGGCGGACGTCTATGCCGAGGGCGAGGCCGACCGCATCGTGGGCCGCGCGGTGCAGGGGCTGCCGCGCGATTCGTACTGCATCGCGTCGGCGATCGGCCACGACTTCGTCAACGGCGTGCGCCAGGGGTCGAGCGGGTTCCCGCGCTTCACCAACCCCGCGCTGCGCGGCGAGGACCAGTACCGCGCTTACCTGTTCGGCGCGCTCGAGGCCAGCCTCGAGCGGCTGGGCACCGATCACGTGGACCTCGTGATGCTGCACAACCCCGATCGCGTCGGCTACACGAACGAGACGGTGTGGCGGGCGATGGCCGACCTGCGCGCGGAGGGGCTCGCCCGCATGATCGGCGTCGCGCCCGGTCCCGCCAACGGCTTCACGCTCGACCTGATCGGCTGCGTCGAGGTGTACGGCGACGAGATGGACTGGGCCATGGTCATCCTCAATCCGTTCGAGCCGTGGCCCGGCATGATGGCCCTCCCGGCACTCGCGCAGAAGCAGGTGAAGGTGCTGGCCCGGGTGGTGGACTACGGCGGCATCTTCCACGGCGACCTGCCCGATGAGGACGCCCTGGTGGAGGGTGATCACCGCAAGTACCGGCCGGCCGGATGGGTGGCCTCGGGACGCGAGCGGCTCGCGCAGATCTCGCCGATCGCGGAGCGGCACGGCCTGACCCCGCTGCAGCTGGCGGCCCAGTGGACCCTCGCGCAGCAGGGCGTCTGCAGCGTGGTGCCCACCTTCATCCAGGAGGCGGGGGAGGGGCACAAGACGGTGGAGGAGCAGCGCAGGGAACTGGCCAGCACGCCCACCGAGATCGTGCTCTCGCCCGAGGACATCGCCGAGATCAACCGGCTCGGCGACAACCGTGGCTGCATGGTGCTGAAGGGCGGCACGCCCGCGCACGTGGGCGAGCCGATGCCTGATTCGTGGCCCATGGCGCCGGACCTCGAGGACGTCGCGACGCGCTGGGGCATCGCGCCCGACCGCGACCTGGTGAAGACCGCGGACTGACGTCGCGGCCGAAGATGTATTTTCCCGGTGTTTCCCGACCCGGGAGTTTCCGATGCCCAGGCCCCCGATGAAGAAGCGTGCGATGGCGGCGATGGTGATCGTTCCCGCCGTGGCGGCGGGAACCCTCGCCGTGGGCCTGTCGGTGGCGGACTCGCAGGGCGGGCTCGGCGGAGAGCCCATCACGGGCCAGCCGCTCGTGGAGCCCCCGGTTCTGAGGTCGCGTGACGGCCGCCTGGCGGTCACGTTCGACGCGCGCAACTCCATCGTGAGCATCGGCGGACGCAAGGTGGGCACCTCGGCCTACAACTCGATGGCCCCCGGCCCCACGCTCGAGGTATTCCGCGGGGACTACCTGCAGATCACGAACAAGAACGACCTCCCCGCGCAGCCCACCAACCTGCACACGCACGGCCTGCACGTGTCGCCCAAGAAGCAGGGCGACAACGTGTTCGTGAACACGCCGAGCGGCGCCACGTTCACCCACAAGTACGACATCCCCGAGGATCACATCCCGGGTGAGTACTGGTACCACCCGCACCGCCACATGTTCGTGAACCAGCAGGTGGGCGCGGGCATGGCCGGCATGATCGACGTGCGCGCGAACACCCCCGAGGAGCGCGAACTCGACCGCTACCGCACCCGCCTCATGGTGTTCCAGCAGTTCCAGGTGGACAACGGGCAGGTGGTGGGGGGCCAGAAGTCCACGGCGCCCACCTACACCTACGTGAACGGCCAGCTCAAGCCCATGGCGTCGCTGCGCCCCGGCGAGATCCAGCGCTGGCGGCTGGCCAACCTGCAAGCCGGTTCCTTCATCCGCCTCGCGGTGCCCACGGGCATGAAGGCCTGGCTCATCTCCACCGACGGCAACCCCACCAGCCGGCCCATCCCGGTGGGCGACATGCTCATCCCGCCCGCCGGCCGCCGCACCATCCTGGTGCGGGCGCAGTCGGCAGGCGACCTCACGGTGCAGAACATCCCGTGGGGCGCGGGCTTCCAGGCCGTGCCGCAGCAGGACCTGTTCACCGCGCGCGTGGGCGGCACGCCCGTGGTGGGCGCGCAGTTGCCCGCGCTGCGGACGGTGATGCCCGACCTGCGCGGGGAGCCCGTGCACAACAGCCGCACGGTGCAGTTCTCGATGGGCACCCCGATGCCGGGAAGCACGGCGCCGAACTTCGTGATCAATGGGATGAACTACGACCAGTGGGGCAACAAGAACCTTGCGGCGATGAAGCTGAACACGGTGGAGGAGTGGACCCTCACCAACACCACCGACGAGTACCACCCGTTCCACATCCACATCCAGCCGTTCCAGGTGGTTTCGATCAACGGCCAGCCGGTGAGCGGGGTGGACTACCGCGACACCGTGCCGATCCCGCCGATGGTGAACGGCGTGCCCGGCAAGGTGGTGATCCGCCAGAAGTACACCGACTTCACCGGCCGGTTCGTGGTCCACTGCCACATCCTCTTCCACGAGGACAACGGCATGATGGCCCCCGTGCAGGTGGTGAAGTAGCGCCCTAGAACGAGGGCGGCACCTCGTAGCGGCCCGGCGACAGGCTCCGCCAGCTCGCTGACCACCTCGGGGAACCAGTGGTCCTCGGCGAAGGCAGACAGTGTTTGTCGCGGCGCGGAGCGCAGCCGCCCCCCGACTTCAAGAGCTGAATCTCAGCCTGAGTTGCCTTGGCGTCTCCGAGGCGGTCGAAGGTCTTGGAGCGATGTTGACCGCCTTGGAGCCAGCGCACTCGCCACTTGTTTGGGCCACGCCGTTCGGTGCTCATCGCGCTTGGGCAACCTCGGGGTAAGTGCGGTTTCCCCAAGACGCGTATAACGCCCATAGCGTCGGAAACAACAATGCTCCCTAAGCGGGAGCTTTTGAAGGGAATGTTCTGAGGTAGTCGATCACCCCATGGGCACCTCGGATAAGCGGGTAGCAGGGGACCGGCGACGGCCCCTGCGCGCATCTCGTTCTGTACACGCGAAAAGGGCTCCAGATGGAGCCCTTCGTCGTTCCCGGGTGCAGATGCATGCGCCCGCAAGTATGAACGGGGGGCGAAAACCCCTTGAGACCGTCCTTGAGGCCCTACTTCAGAGCCAACTGCAGAACTATCCCGAGAGCCGACGAGCGGATTCGAACCGCTGACCCCTTCATTACGAGTGAAGTGCTCTACCAGCTGAGCTACGTCGGCAAGGCGAGCGGCACTCTAGTGCAAAGCCGGCGGCTGCCTAGCCGTCCGCCCGCACCACGAAGCGCTCGGCCTTGAGGCGCGAGAGCCGGAAGCCGTGGCCGTCGTCGCTGCGGCACTCGAGGGCCGTCACCCGGCTCGTGCAGGTGAAGGGGCCCCGCTCCCACGTGACCCCGTACTTGATCGTGCGGATGCCCTTGCCGCCCGGCGGGGGAAGCGCCGTATCACCATGGCAGGTCCAGCGCGCGCGGCCCGTCTCGCTGAGCGAGAGCGAATCGCCGTATTTAAGCGGGCAATTGGCGGGCTTCTTCGGGCGGGAGTAGGTGAAGGTGCGGATGTCGCACCTCAGCACGGTCACGCCCTCGGTGTCCGACGCGATGCAGCCGATGTTGCGCGTGGGGGTGGTGAACTGCTCGACGGTGCCCGCCATGGCCGTGCCCGCGAGGGCCAGCGATACCACGAGTAAGGCCGGGGCGAGGTACCTCAAGCGCATGCCGTCAAGGTAGCGCGAGCCCGCCCGGTGACCGGCGCGGGGGGTTCCCACCACCCCGCAGCACGGCGAGGCGGTCGAGCAGCCCCTCCATCCACAGGTCGGCGAGGGGATTGAGTCGGAAACCGGCCCGCGTGCGCTGTATCTCGTACAGCCGGGCCTCGATCTCGACCTGACGCTCCGGGTGGGCCAGGGCGCGCAGCCTCTCCAGCAGGTCCTCATGGCGCACGGCATGCTCTGCGCCCACGGAGACGGCCAGCGCATCGGCGTGCACCGCGGCAGTGCCATCCAGCACGTGGCCCCAGCCTTCGGTTACCAACCTGCGGCGCTCGCGGCGCTCCTGGTCCTCGGCGTTCTTCGCCGCGGTCTTCCCGCCCCGCTTGCCCTCGAGCACCGCGGCCTCGCCGCGCAGGCGCTCGAGCTCCTCGGACGGATGCTCGGCCGCGGCGGCCTCCATGGCCGCCTGGATGTCGTGCACCAGCGCTGCACCACCCGCAGCGGCCTCCAGGCTCGCCATTCCCAGATCAGTGCCCAGGCCCCGAAGGCGGCGCTCGAATGGCCCCAGCTGCAGCGCCAGCAGTCCGTCGGCCCGGGCCAGGGCCCGGGCCTGCGCAGGCAGCTCGCCACGTGCCTCGAGCTGGCCGGCGATCACCTGCCACCCCGGGGTGCGGAACGGCACCAGCATGCAGCGCGACCGGATGGTGGGGATCAGATCGGTGAGGTGATCGGTGACCACGATGACGTGAGAGAGGGGAGGGGGCTCCTCGAGCACCTTCAGGATGCGATCGGCACCTTCCTGCGGCCGCAGCCGCTCCGCGCCGTCGATGATCATCACGCGACGGGCGCCGACCACGGGGCGCGATGCAAGGTCGGCGAGCACCGGCTCGAGCTCGTCCTGCAGTCGGATGGTGGTGCCCGACGCGCTGACCGTGGAGATATCGAGCGACTCATCCGCGGGGTCGTGGGGCCTGCCGGGATCCACGAGGGCCCAGGCCATGGCGCGGGCAGCGCGGCGCTTGCCCGAGCCGCGCGGGCCATGCAGCAGCATCTGTTGCGGTGGCGAGCTCCTCGCGGCGCTCGCCGACAGGATTCGCTCGGCCAGGGGCTGGCCGGGGACATCCACCATCAGAGCGCGCTCACCACCGTGGCCATCACCCTGGCGTGCACCTCGTCGAGCGTGCCCTGGGCCGACACCAGGTGCACGCGGTCGGGATACAGGCGCGCGACCTCGCGGTACCCCTCGGCCACGCTCTCCTGCAGCGCCTCGCCCTCGCCCTCGATGCGGTCCACGCTGCCCCGCCCCGAGCGGCGATCCACGGCGGCAGCGGCCGGCAGGTCGAGGATGATCGTGAGGTCGGGCATGGTGCCCCCGATGCCCGGTGCGTTGACAGCCGCTACCTCGTCGATGCCCAGACCGCGCGCCGCGCCCTGGTATGCCAGCGATGAGTCGAGGAAGCGGTCGGCCACCACCCACGTGCCCAAGGCGATCGCGGGCTCGATGACGTCGACCACGAGCTGGCTGCGCGCTGCCGCGAACAGGAGGGCCTCGGCCCATGGACTCATGGCATCGGGCCCGAGCACCACGTCGCGCACCGCCTCGCCGATAGGGGTGCCGCCGGGCTCGCGCACGTGGATCACCTCATGGCCCCGATCTCGCAGGGCGTCCGCCAGCATCACCGCCTGCGTGCTCTTGCCCGATCCGTCGACGCCCTCCAAGGAGATGAACGTGCCGGTCACGGGTGCGCCTCGAGAAATACCGCCACCAGGACGAGCACCGCGGTCCCCGCCATCAGCGCCCAGCCAAGGGCGCGCGCGCCCTGCGACCGGCCACGGCCGGTGTCAGACGCCGGCATGTCGGTGGCGAGGCGCGCAAGGACATCGGGCAGCGGGCCGTCGGGGCGCTCGTCGTCGCTCGTCACTTGCGCGCGACCGGGGCATCGTGGATGCTCCCCCGCGACCGCGAGGCAAGGACACGCATGACGACCCGTCGACATGAGGCCTGCATCGGGGGCGAGGCTAGCAGTGGGTAGTGGCGCGCCTGCCCTCGTCACGGGCGGGGCCGGGTTCATCGGCTCCACGCTGGCAGACGCGCTCGTGGCCGACGGGCGCCAGGTGCACGTGATCGACGACCTCTCGACCGGTCACATGCGCAATGTGCCGTCCGAGGCCGTGCTGCATGAGGTCGATATCCGCGACGCCGCCGCCATGGCTGGCATCGCCGAGCGATCGGGCGCGCCGGTGATCTTCCACCTCGCAGCACAGGCCGACGTGCGCAAGGCCATCACCGATCCGGCCTTCGACGCTGACGTGAACATCAATGGCACGCTCTCGGTGCTCGAGGCCTCACGGGTCCACGGCGCGCGCGTGGTGTTCGCTGCCACGGGGGGAGGGTCGTACGGCGAGTACCCGGGGCTGCCCATCCCCACGCCCGAGACGGCCGAGCCCCGGCCAATGTCTCACTACGGACAGAGCAAGCTGGCCGGGGAGGGCTACTGCGGGCTCTACGCGCGGCTCTACGGCATCGCCACCACCCGCCTGCGGCTGGGCAACGTGTACGGCCCGCGTCAGGATCCCCACGGCGAGGCCGGCGTGGTGGCCATCTTCTCGGGCCGCATCATCGACGGCGAGCCGGTGACGGTGTTCGGCGACGGCCTGCAGATCCGCGACTACGTGTACGTTGACGACGTGGTGGAAGCCTTCATGCGCGCAGAGCGCGGCCCCGATGAGCTCACGGCCAACATCGGGACGGGACGCGAGGTGTCCGTGCTCGACCTCGCGCGCATTCTGGGCGCCGCCGACCCCCAGTTTGCCCCGGCGCGAACCGGGGAGCTGCAGCGCAGTTGCCTCGATCCCGCCCTGGCCGCCGAGGTACTGGGCTGGACCGCCACGGTGACGGTGGAGGATGGCCTGCCGCGCACTCTCGAGGCCATCCGCGAGGCGCGCTCGGCCTAGGCGCCGCCGCGGGGCAGGGGCACCAGGCGAGGGGGACGAACCGGCTCGCCGGCCGCGATGCGGCGGGGTCCGGTGTTGAGCATCCAGTCCACCTCCTCGCGTGGCCGTCGCGTGACGCCCTCAAGCGCGGTGAGCACGCCCCCGAAGTCGAGCGCGTGCCCGGTGGGCGACGGCTCGTCAGATGCCACCACGGTGACCATGCCGTTACGCAGCAGGTCGAACGCCGTGCGCTCGGCCCGGGCTCCGTGCAGGCCCGACAGGCTTCCCGCGCCGAGCTGCACGAGCGCCCCCCGGCCGAGCAGGTCGCGAAGGCGGTCTTTGGAGGCCTGTACCGACGCCGCGCGCTCCGGATGCGCGATCACCAGGTTGATGCCCCCCATCTCCAGTCCCTGCATGAGGTCCGCGAGCCCGAGGGGCCACCCGGCCGGGGGAAGAGCGACCACCAGCCAACGCCCACCGCCCCCCGCCGTGGCGCGCGCGATGAGGTCGGGGGAGAGCCCGGCCACCCGCTCGATGGGAACGACCGCCCCAGGCAGCAGATCAAGGGCGATGGATCGGTCGGCGAGTGCGGTGGCGAGGTCGGCACGGGCCGCGTCGGCAGCATCCATGTCGGCAGCGGCATCGTCGCCCACGATGGCGGGCGCCACCGCCGACCCGACCCCGGCGCGCACCAGCGCCTCGGCGGCCGCCACGGCCTCGGGACGGCCCGGCGTGGCCGCGTGGATACCCGGGAGGATGTGGGCGTTCAGGTCAAGCACGGCGCGGGACACTACCGGGGTGACGTCATCCCCGCGCCGCGCTACCATCCGCCACCGTGTGGGGCATTAGCTCAGTTGGGAGAGCGCCTGGATCGCACCCAGGAGGTCAGCGGTTCGAATCCGCTATGCTCCATGGAGTCCCTGCATACCGGGGCTTTTTGTGCCACTCGACCCGTTCAAGGTGACCTTCCTGCGATGAGCACGATTCCTGCCGAGTACCCGCCGCGACACCGTCCGTCCGACTACGTCATCGCCCCGGAGGCGGGCGAGGACGAATACATCGAGGTCGGCGTCCTCTTCGTCGGCGCAGGCCCGGCCGGCCTGGCCGGCGCGATTCGCCTGGGCCAGCTGATGGCCGAGGACGAAGAGCTGATGGAGGCGCTCGGCGAGGTGCCGATCGCCATCGTCGAGAAGGGCAAGGGCCCCGGCTCGCACCTGCTGTCGGGGTCGGTCATGCGCCCCGGACCCTTCAAGTCGCTCTTCCCGGACGCCGCGCCCGGCGAGACCCCCGGCGTGTTCGAGGAGGTCCACAAGGAGTCGGTGTACTTCCTGCGCAAGGGCTCGAAGATCCGCATCCCCACCCCGCCGTTCCTCCACAACGACGGCAACTGGGTCGTGTCGATCAGCCAGCTCTCGCGCTTCATGGCCGAGCAGGCGGAGGAGTTCGGGGCCTACATGCTCCCCGAGACCGATGCCCAGCAGTTGCTGGTGCAGGACGGCCGCGTGGTGGGCGTGAAGACGGGCGACAAGGGTCGCGGCCGCGAGGGCGAGGAGCTCTCCACCTTCGAGCCGGGCGTCGAGCTGCGCGCGAAGGTCACCGTCATCTGCGAGGGCACCCAGGGCCACCTGGCCGGCGTTCTGCGCAAGCACTTCGAGCTCGACCAGGACACCACGCAGATCTACGAGATCGGCGTGAAGGAGGTCTGGGAGGTCGACAAGCCGCTCGACCGCGTCATCCACACCATCGGCTGGCCCCTGCGCATGGGCGCGAAGTGGCGCGAGTACGGCGGCACGTGGATGTACCCCATGGGCGGCAACATGGTCTCGATCGGCATGGTCGTGGGCCTCGACGCCCTCGACGCCAACATCTCGGTGCACGACCTGCTGCAGCAGGCGAAGACGCACCCCCTCTTCAGGGGCGTTCTCGAGGGCGGCCGTCGCGTCGCGTGGGGAGCCAAGACGCTCCCCGCCGGCGGCATCTACGGCCTGCCCAGCCGCTTCCACGTGCCGGGCGCGGTGCTGTGCGGAGACTCCGCGGGCTTCCTCAACGCCGCGGCGCTCAAGGGCGTCAGCTACGCCATGAAGTCCGGCATCATCGCCGCCGAGCAGGTGGCCGAGTCGATCAAGGACGGCACGGTGGAGGAGACCACCGGCCTCTGGAACTACGACGAGGCCATCAAGGACTCCGAGGTGTGGAAGGACCTCTGGAAGGTCCGTAACTTCCGCCCCTCGTACCAGAAGGGCTTTATCTACGGCGGCATGGTCACCGGCATGATGGTGGCGACCGGGGGCAAGCTGCCGAAGCAGGTCAGCATCAAGGCCGATAAGGACGAGCCGGTCAGCATCGGCCCGGACCGCGACTACCCGAAGGCCGACGGCGAGTACATCTTCGACAAGCTGTCGTCGGTGTTCCTCAGCGGCAACAAGACCCGCGACGACCAGCCGAACCACATCCGCATCCGCACCGACGTGCCCAAGGAACTCGCGGTGGCCTGGGAGAGCATGTGCCCGGCCAAGGTCTACGAGATCGTGGATGGCTCCGAGAACAACGGCACGGTGCACGTGCGCATGAATAACCCGAACTGCATCCAGTGCGGCGCCATCACCGCCAAGGGCGGCCAGCTGACGCCGCCCGAGGGTGGCAGCGGGCCCGAGTACACGCTCACCTAGGCGGTAAGCCGCCCCGGCGCGGTGCTCATGTGAGGGTCGTGGCCCCCGCGGCGTGACGCGCTGCGTTGGCTACGTAGCGCCGCGCCTGGGCCGCCAGGCCGTCGCGCTCCTCCTGCGTGAGATCGCGGCGAACCTTCGCTGGCACTCCCACCACCAGTACGCCCTCGGGAACCTCCATGTCCTCGGGCACCAGTGCATGGGCACCGATGATGCTCTGGCGCCCGATCGCGGCGCCGTTCAGCACCGTGGCGCCGATGCCGATCAGGCACTCGTCCGCCACCGTGCAGCCATGCACCGTGGCGCGGTGCCCGATGCTCACGCGATCGCCCACCACGCAAGGCATGCCGGGATCGGCATGCAGCACGGCGCCATCCTGCACGTTGGTGTCATCGCCCACGGTGACCGCCTCGATGTCGCCGCGAATCACCGCACAGGGCCATACCGACGACCGCGCACCGAGCGTGACCCGGCCGATCACCACGGCGGCCTCATGCACGAAGGCCCCGGGTGCGATCTGCGGAATGTCCCCGCCGAGTCCCTGAATCACGTGGCAATCCTCCCGATTTGGCGTAACGGGGCAGGAGCCCCGCGGCGATCGTCGTAGGTGCGCGATAAGGTTGTCATGTAGGCATTTAAACCCGTCACCGAGGAGCGAACCATGCGCCGAGCACTCACCATCGCAGCCGCCGTGATCTCATCCGCCGGCCTCGTGGCGCTCGGTGCGGGCTGCGGCGGCGGCGAGTCCGCAGCCACTCCGGCCGACGCTACGACAATCGAGAATCTCGCTCCCCAGACCGACTCGCAGGGCAAGACCATCCCTGCCCCCGGTGCGGATTCGGGCGCTGGCGGCATGGAGACGTCCGCTGACGCCGGTGGGGCCGACGCCGGAGCGGCCGGTGGTGGGGCGACTGGCGGTGCCGCTGGTGACGTGGCCGCAGGCAAGACGGCCTTCGAGGCCGCGTGCCAGGGCTGCCACCCTGCCGGTGGCACGCAGGCCGGTTCCGGCCCGCAGCTCACGGGAACCAAGCTCGACGCCGCTGGCGTGAAGTACCAGATCGTCAACGGGAAGGGCGCCATGCCCGGGGGACTGGTGAGCGGCGCCGACCTTGACAACGTGGTCGCATACGTGGAGAGCATCAAGCAGTAGCCGCCCGGCGATGCCCGGGGGCGACGAGGCCCGGCGCCCCGCGCGCCGGGCCTCGTTCCATTCCGGGGGAGGAGGACCTCTGCTCGACCTGCGCCTGATACGCCGTGACCCCGATCTCGTGCGCGCCGCCCTCGCGCGCCGGGGTGACGCCACCGCTCTCGATGATGTGCTGGCCCTTGATGCCGACTGCCGCGGCCTGCGCGCCGCTGTGGAGGAGCGCCGGGCCGAGGGCGCCCGCATGGCCAAGGAGATCGGCGCCCTCAAGAAGCAGGGGCATGATGTGCCGCCTGAGCATGAGGCCGCCGCCCGCGCCCTGCGGGAGCAGACCTCCGCAGACGAGGAGGGGCTGCGCGAGGCCGAGGCCCGGCGCGACGCCCTCATGCTCGCGCTGCCCAACATCGCCGAGGACGCCGCCCCGGACGGCGGCGAAGAGGATGCCCTGGAGATCCGCCTCGTGGGCGATATCCCGGTGTTCCCGAATGGCGCGAAGGACCACGTAGAGCTCGCCGCGGGCTTCGGCGGCCTTGACCTCGAGCGCGCCGCCCGCACGTCGGGAGCACGCTTCGCATACCTGATGGGTCCTCTCGTGCGCGTGCAGATGGCACTGGTGTCGTGGGCGGTGGATGTCGTGTCGTCCGAGGGCTTCACGCCGGTCATCCCGCCGGTGCTGGTGCGCGAGGAGGCGCTGGTGGGCACGGGGTTCTTCCCGGCCGACCGGTCCGCCGTATACGCCACCGCGGATGACGACCTCTACCTGGTGGGCACATCCGAGGTGCCGCTCGCGGCGCTGCACCAGGACGAGATCATCGATGAGGCCGACCTGCCCCTCCGCTACGCGGGCATCTCGTCATGCTTCCGGCGCGAGGCCGGGGCCGCGGGTCGCGACACCCACGGCATCTTCCGCGTGCATCAATTCGACAAGGTGGAGATGTTCTCGTTCACCACGCCCGAGGAGTCCGCGGCGGAGCACCTGGGAATCCTCGGCATCGAGGAGCGCATCCTGCAGGATCTGGGGATCCCGTACCGCGTGGTGGACGTCGCGGTGGGTGATCTCGGGGCATCGGCGGCACGCAAGTTCGACTGCGAGGCCTGGATGCCCGGGCAGGACCGCTACCGCGAGGTCACCTCGTGCTCGAACTGCACCGACTACCAGGCGCGGCGTCTCAAGGCGCGCACCAGGCGTGGCAGGGAGACCATTCCGGTGCATACGCTCAATGGCACGGCGGTGGCCGTGGGCCGAACCCTCATCGCCATCCTCGAGAACCACCAGCGGCCCGATGGCACGGTCGCGGTGCCGGAGTGCCTCAGGGCGTACGGAGCGCCCGAGGTGCTGGGCCCGGCCTGATATGGGCGGGTCCGGTCCCCACGGCGCCGTGGCCGTGGTGGGCCACGTCGAGTGGGTCACCCATGTCCTCGGCACGCTCCCGGCGCGCGGTCATATCGCCGACCTCGTGGATCCGCTCGAGGAGCCCGCAGGGGGTGGGGGCGTCGCCGCGTGCGCAGCGGCCCGCCTTGGCGCCACCGTCACCCTCTTCACGGCGCTCGGGCACGACGCCGCCGCCCAGCGGGCCCGCCGGCAGATTCACGACCGAGGCATTGAGCTGCTGGCCGCAGCGCGCGCCGGCGCGCAGACGCCCGTGTTGTCGATCACCGCGCCCGACGGGGAGCGCACGATCATGGTGGTGGGGCCTCGCATGCAGCCCACCGCGGCTGACCCGCTGCCATGGGAGCGCCTGGCACGAATGGGCGCCGCCTACTACGCCGGTGAGGACCCTGGCAGCCTGCAGTTGGCGAGGAATGCCCGGTACCTCGTGGTCACCGCCCGACGCCTCGACGACCTGCGCGCTGCGGGCGTGCGGGCAGACGTGCTGGTGGCCAGCGCGAGCGACCCCGCAGAGGACCCGTCAGGCCTGCCCGAGGCCCTGGCCCCCGGCGCGGTCATCGTCACCGACGGTGGGCGCGGGGGCACCATCTTCGAGCACGGGCGCGCGCCGCGGGCGTATGCAGCCGCGGAGCCGCCGGGACCGGTGGTCGACTCCTACGGGTGCGGCGACTCCTTCGCCGCGGGCATCGCGGTGGGCCTGGCGCGCGCGCTGTCGCTGGACGACGCCGTCGCCCTCGGCGCGACCATCGGGGCCGCGTGCACCACGTGGCGCGGCGGCATCGGGCCGCGGCCGTGACGCACACCCCGGAGCCGTCAACGGCGTCGGGCCCGGCGGGCGCGCAGCTGCGAGCCGGGTGATTCAGCCTTCAGGCGGCCAGGCCTCCCCGGGCCCCGGGAGCTGCTTGCCCGCGGTGAGGATGCGCTCGCGGCCCGGGTCCATGGCCTCGTAAGGCCGCACTACGGGGGCGCGCCACGTGACGAACGACTGGCACGCGGCGTCGGCGTCGTCCTTGTTCTGCGCGATTGCTTCGCTCAGCGCGTGGGCGTCACCGAGGCCGATGCCGGACGAGATTCCGGTCTCGGGGCCGAAGAAGTGCGCCGAGTCACCGATGAGGACGATGCCGGGCTTCCACCACTCGGGCGTGGTGAGCAGCTCGGGCTCGGAGTAGCGCACCTGGTCGATGCTGTCGAGGCCCTCCACGCCGAGCGACGACTCGGGGAGGAGTCGCGACCACATCTCCTTGATGGCGTCGAGCCCCGGGGCCAATGCCGCCTCGGCGCCGACCCGCTTGCACGAACGCCAGCCGCCTGATCCCTGAGGCCACGAGAGGTGGCCGATGTGGCCGCCGTCCGACATGTACGCCATCGAAAACGACGTCTCGGATGGGCTGGTGCTCATCCAGCTGAGCTCGCCCTCCGGCAGCTGCGTGAGCACCGCCTCCATCCCCGCCATCTCGCGCACCCGCGACTGCTTGCCATCGCACGCCACCACGAGGTCCGATGGGATCTCCACGTCGCCGTCCGGGCCCTCGGCGATCACGGCCACCACGCGGCCGTCGCCATCGAACACGAGGTCCTTCACGGAGTGCTCGTACAGCACGGGAAGGTCGCGGGCGATCGCGTGGATCACCTTCCCAACCTCCACGCACACGGCCACGGCCGAGGTGCCCTGCGGCGCGATCTCGCGCCCCTCCGGCCACACCTCGTCGAGCACGCCGATCTCCTTGAGGGGCTCATACCCCTGGAAACCGAGCATGTAGCCGCGGGGGATGTACGCCCCCTCCGGCATGCGCTCGATCACGACCGGCTCGACGCCCCGGGCGCGCAGCAGGCGCGCGAGGGTGAGGCCGACCATTCCCCCACCTGCGATCACAACGTTCATGGCCGCAATGCTAACGCGTGGCGATGTAGGTGAGGTTTTCCTCGCGCCCCACGCGCGACCCATCGCCGAGCCATCCGTCCTGAACGGCGATGACATCCGCCCCTCCGAGCCTGATCGCCGCCTCCACGTCGCGGTGCGCCATCCAGTTCATGCGGATGGGATCGAGGCCCAGGCGGTCGTAGAGCGTGCGCTCCGGCACCCGGGCCACGCGCAGGCCGTGGTAGGCCCGTCGCCGCCACTGGATGCGCTGGCGCAGGGGCATCGATGCCGGCATCTGCACCACCATCGCCCCGCCCGGGGCGAGGATGCGGGCCATATCGCGCAGGTACGACGAGATCACCGCGCGGTCGGGCACGTGCTGCAGCACGATGAACGACACCACGAGGTCGAACTGCCCGTCGGCGAATGCGCGCAGGTCGGGGGCATCGTTCACCAGCCACTCGCAGTTCGGCCTGTCGGCGTTCATCTCGCGCGCCCGTTCGATCATCGCCGCGCTGATGTCCACGCCGACGGCGCGACCGAAGGAGGGGGAGAGGGCCCGGGTGATACGACCCACGCCGCACCCGAGCTCGAACGAGGCATCGCGTCGCGCGGGGACCGCGAGGGCCTCGCAGGCGGCCATGATGCGCGCGGCGTCGGCACTCCCGGTGGCGAGGAAGGCCTCCACGTCCCACTCGCCGTGCTTGGCATCGGGCGCGCTCAGTATGGCGTAGAGGGGATCGATCTCCCCCAGCGCCTCCCAGTCCCTCCGGTGCCCGGCCATCTCGCTCACGCCGTGACTGTACGCGCAGCTCCGGGCACGAACCCGCGCATTACGGCACATTCCGCGACGTAGGGTCAGCTGGTCACGCCCGGCGTCGGGCAGCGCTTGCGCACCAGGACGACGCGTTCCTTCGAGCTCGCATTTCCGCCGGTGGGCGTGAACGTGGTTCGCACCGAGGGCAGCACGCTGCTGCCGCACTTTCGCGGAAGGGCGCGGGCAGCAACGCGGCAGATGAGGATCACCGTCCCGGCCGAGCTTGACCGATGCGAGGACGAGCAGGCAACGCCCTTCGCTCCGCGCACTCGGCCAACCTGTGCCGCCCGTCCCGCGCCGGGTACGCGCACCACCGTGGTGATCACGCCGCCGCTGACACGGCTCGACCGGACCGACAAAGACTTGGATGACTCAGGCAACAGGCCACGAACCGGGGGCGGTGATACCGCTCGCGGTGATGGCGCCGGCGACGTTGCCACCCCCGGCTTCGCACAGCCTCCACCGAAGGAGGAGGCCGGGGTCGGATAGCCGGTCCAGGTGCCGGAGTTGGCGGTAAGCGTCGCATGCACCTGCGCGGTGCCGGAGATACTCGGATGGGAGGTGTTTGACGGCGCCGAGGCCGAGGCACCGGTGCCATAGGCCACGGAGGCGATGAGGCCCGGTGCGGTGACCAGCAACCGCATCAGCTGGGGTGGTGGAGGAGCGATCGCTGTCTCCGGTCAGCTCGATCTGCCCGCTTGCCCGGCAGGCGGAAAAAATCTGAACAGCATGCTTGGGGATGAACTGATCGGGCAAGCGCAACCGCCGACCCCCGCATGTGGAACGGGGACCGGCGGGGATTCCAGCGGAGGGGGAGGGATTTGAACCCCCGGGCCGGGGTTGCCGGCCAGTGGTTTTCAAGACCACCGCATTCGACCGCTCTGCCACCCCTCCGCGGCGCACCATACCGGGGCGCGCGAATCACTACGATGCCGCGCGGAGAGGTGCCTGAGTGGTCGAAAGGGGCCGCCTGCTAAGCGGTTAACCGGGGTCAACCCGGTTCGAGGGTTCAAATCCCTTCCTCTCCGTGCCGGGGTGGGCCCCGGAGCCCCTGCGGGATCCATGGCCCACCCCCGCCGTCCCCCGCCTCAGGCCAGCGACGCGTCGGTGTGGTGGAGGACCAGCCGCCAGCCATCGTCCTCTCGCCGGAACCCGTTGGTGGCGCGATGCGTCAGGTTGACGGGGGCACCATCGATCACGTGATCGATGCCGTGCTCCGTGCAGACGGTGTATCCCATGTCGGTGGCCTCGACGGTCCGGAGGTCTGACAACTCGACGCGGCCGAAGATCTATAGGGCGGCCTGCGCGGTGAAGGCCTCCACCTCGGCGTCCCGGCCCGTGATGAAGCCACAGAACGACCCCGCGTACACCACGTCGTCGGCCTCAGACCACATCTTCAAGACCGCCTCCGGGTCGCCTCCCGGCATGAGGTTGGGCGAGCGGTACAGCTCGTCATGGGAGCACGCCAGGGATTCCCTCAACAGGGCTCCTTCCGAGCGATGTCGCTGTTGCTGTATGGAAGAGGGTGCATTCGGCGAGCCGCTCCTCGGGGGCTGTTGCGAAATCCCCGTCGATACCGACAAGGGCCGGCATGAGCGTCTCGGCCGCAAAGGTCTCGAACGCGGCGCGCGACTCCCGCACCGCGCTGATCAGCCATCCGCCATCGGTCGGGCCCGCCGGGCTCAGGAGCCGGTCCGGCGGCAGTGCGCGATCCGCATGCACGGCCTCGAGCACCTCGGCATGCTGCTCCGCGGTGCCGCCCGGATAGAAATGGGTCATGGGAGAAGCCCCGGTTGCCCCACGGGTCACGGCTCGGTCGCAGGCATCACGGTCGGTACGCCGGGCGTACACTGACACCGACCGTGACGGCCAGCGCATGGGCTACCATGCAAGCGGCCAGTGAACGGCAGCGAACCCGCACATAGCCCGGCCTCCTCGGCCGCCGCCCCCGTGGCGGACGACGAGCCTCCGTCTTTCAGTAGGCGCGCCCGATGAGCACCGGGCTGCAGGTCGTGCTCCTGCTGCTGCTCGTGGGGTGGACCGCCTTCTTCGTGGCGGCCGAATACGCCTTCATCGCCGCGCGGCCCACGCGCATGCGCGAGCTGACGGAGGCCGGCAGCAAGCGGGCCGCGCGCGTGGTGGCGATCCAGGAGAACCCGACCCGGTTCATCTCCGCGATCCAGGTGGCCATCACCTTCAGCGGCCTTGCCATCGGTGCGGTCGGCGAGCCCGCCGTGCGCGGGCTCGTGCAGGACGTCTTCGGCCCGCTCACCTCGTCGCTGGGCCAGGGCCTCGTCACCGTGCTCAGCGTGATCATCGGCTTCGCCATCATCATCGCCATCACGGTGGTGCTGGGGGAGATTGTGCCCAAGGCGCTCACGCTGGCTCGCACGGAGGGCGTCGCGCTCGTGGTGGTGGGCCCCGTGCGGGTGTTCACCGCCATCGTCTACCCGTTCGTGTGGCTGCTTGAGCGCCTCTCGGCAGTAACGCTGCGCCTGTTCGGGCTTCGGGGGGACATCCACCTCGGGCGTGGGCACACGGAGGAGGAACTCCGGATGATCCTCGCGGCCTCGTATGAGGAGGGGGTGCTCGAGGCGGAGGAGTCGGAGATGCTCGACCGGGTGTTCGACTTCGCCGACACCGAGGTGCGACAGGTGATGGTGCCCCGCCCCGACGTGGTGATGCTTCCCATCACCTCAACCGTGTCCGAGGCGGCCGCCCTCGTGGATGAGCACCCCTACACCCGCTACCCCGTGTACGGAGACGACCAGGACGACATCCGCGGCGTCATCCACATCCGCCAGCTGTTCGAGGCCATCACGGCGGGGGACCTCGACATGTGGATCGATGACCTGGTGCGCGACGTCCAGCGGGTTCCGGAGACCAAGAACCTCGACGACCTGCTGCGTGACTTCCGGCGCACCAAGAGCCACCTGGCCGTGGTGGTTGATGAGTACGGGTCGCTGGCAGGCGTGGTAACGCTGGAGGACCTCATCGAGGAGGTCATGGGCGAGATCGAGGATGAATTCGATGTGCCCGAGCGGGACATCGTGCGCACCGGGGGAGGGCAGGCGTTGGTAGCCGGTTCGGTGCCGCTCGACGACTTCAACGAGGTATTCGGCACACAGATCGACGACGAGGACTTCAACACGGTGGGCGGCGCGGTTTTCCACGGCATGGGACGTGTTCCCGACGTGGGCGATGTGGTGGAGGCGCACGGCCTCGTGTTCACGGTGCTCGAGCTCGATGGATCGCGCATCCTGCGCGTGAGGGTCGATCCCGTGCAGGCCGACAGCATTCGCGAGGGCGCAGCCGACCCCGGCGAGTAGCGCAGGCTCTGATACCTTCACCGCCGCGCCGCGCTCCGCGCGGCCCCGCGCCAGTAGCTCAGTCGGATAGAGCGTCGGTCTACGAAACCGAAGGTCACAGGTTCGAATCCTGTCTGGCGCGTCGCAGCGGCACAGCCGTACGTCGCGCCGCCGCTCCACATGCACACGACGCGTGGCACCTGGCCCGCCCTCCCGTTTCCCCATGCGGGGGAAGGGACTTCCGATGAGCACGACGATCCTCTTCGGGCTTCGCCCTGATCGTGGCGTTGCCGTCTTTCGCGTCGTACCAGCGTGAGGAGGAGATGAAGCCCGACTCGAGGGCGAAGGGCGAGATACCGCGTGACGCGCCTGCGGCCGGGGAGGTCTGGGGGTGGGCATCGACGGATCCGCCGAGGGGTACGCAGCCCTGCGGTGGGCGGTGAGGGCAGCCGCCCGGTGGCATTCGAGCGCATGTTCTCCGGCTCGGTGAGCCATTACGTGTCCGTGCATGCCCGCCGGCCGGTCCTCATCGTGCGCGAGCGCCGATAATACGGGCGTGCCGACGAATCGGAGCGCTCCCGCGGTCGTCCTCGCGGTCTTCGCCGTAGCCGCCGCGGGCATCCTCGCCACCACGGCGGCGGCGAAATCGGCGCCAACCGTGCGCTGGGAGCTGCTTGAGGCGCGGCCGCACGACCCCTCCGCGTGGACGCAGGGGCTCGTGGCACACGGCGGCGTGCTCATCGAGAGCACGGGCAATTGCTGCCCGGCCTGGTCGGGCCGGTCGTCCCTCAGGCGCGTCGACCCCCGCACGGGCGGCGTGCTGGCGCGGCGTCGCATCCCAAACCCGATCTACACCGAGGGGGTGACGGTCCTCGGAGGCTCGATTTGGCAGCTCACGTGGACCGACGGCCGGGTATTTCGCGCATCGGCCTCCACCCTCCAGGGCGCAGGCTCCGTCGCATATGCCCGCGATGGCTGGGGGCTGACCCGGCAGGGGTCCCAGCTCGTGGCGAGCGACGGCTCGTCACGGCTCTACTGGTTGTCGGTGCCGAGCCTGCGAACCACGAGGACCGTCACGGTGCGCGATGCAGGCGGCCCCGTGGCGTCCCTCAACGAGCTCGAGATGCTTGACGGGGTGATCTGGGCCAACCTCTGGCAGCAGGACCGCATTGCGCTCATCGACCCGGGAAGCGGCACCGTGCGCGGATGGCTCGACATGTCGTCGCTGCGCACTCGCATCGGATCGGGTGAGGTTCTCAACGGAATCGCCCGCGACCCCGAAACCGGCCACGTGATTGTCACCGGCAAGCTGTGGGATCGCATGTTCGTGATCCGGCTCGCCGAGCCCGTGCCGCCCGCTACCCGATGATGCGCCAAAACCTGGGCTCGAAGGGTGCGGGGTCGTGCACCTCGTCGTGCACGGGGTCCATGCGCACGTGGCCCTCGACCTGGAGCCGCAGCAGCACCGCGATGAAGTCGTCACCGCTGATGTCCACGCCGTCGCTCCTCACGCGCTCGTAGAGGAAGGACTCACGCAATGGCTCAGCGGACGCCCGCAAGTGCCACAGGATCGCGGCCTGCGCCTCGTCACCCCGTTCGGCTCCCATTCGCCGATGCTATCGCCGCGGGCGCGGCTGCGGACGAGGACGTGGGCGGGGGCGCGACTCCGGCGCATGCTCGACCGATGGGGGTTTCATGAGCATCCGCCTGGCAGTCGTTCACGCCGACGACCTCGGCATGGACCGCGCCGACCACCCCGCAGATGGCCGCCGGCTCGAGCTCGAGGTGGACCTCGCGCGCGAGTCCGGCGTGCTGGATGGCCCGGGGGTGGTGATGCTGGCAGCGCCCGGGCCGATGCCCGATGAGCAGCTCGCCCCCATGTTTGCACCGGCGTTCATCCGCGCTATCGAGGTGTTCGGCGCCAGGCCCGTTCTGACCGCGGCTCGTGAGGCCTGCCAGTGGGGCGTCACTCCCGACGTGCAGCCCTACGCGCACATCCACCGCGAGTCCGCTCGCCTCGCGGCGGCGGCGTCGCTGGCGGGCCGCATGGTGGGGGAGGGGCGCGCCGTGCAGGCGATCGTGCCGGCCGGCGCCGCGCATCACGGCCTTCCGCACAAGCGGAACGGGTTCGGCGTGTAGAACCCCACCGCCGTGGCGGTCATGGCCCTCGAGTCAGCCAGCATCTGCCGCGTCGCATATGTGGACCTCGATGTCCACCACGGCGACAGGACGCAGGGGGGTTCTTCTGGAATGACCCCGACGTGTTCACGGAGTCTGTGCCCGAGAGCGGGAGGTACCGGTTCCCCAGCAGCGGCTTCGCGGAGGATATCGGCGGCCCCGATGCCCCCGGCTCGGCGGTGGACCTCGCCCTGCCGCCGCAGGCCGGGCACGACGCCTCCCGGCGGAGGCTACGGTCCCTGCAACGCGCCGCCGCGGATGGGGGCCATGCTCATGGCGCGCATGGCGGGGGTTGACCTACCGGCAGAACTCCCCGCTGCCCGGGGCGCCATCGCCCGCGCAGCCGCATGCGGCAACCCGGCCACCGGCTGGCTGACCGAGGTCGCGCCACCCGATCTCTCGGGAACCCTCGCTGCTGCACCCGCCGTGGAGGAGGCCATCCTGGCCACCCGGGAGGCCTCGCCGCTGCTGCGCTCGCGGCGCCTGGTCCACAAGGACATCGGCGCGCCCGGGCGAACTCGCCCACGTGGCAAAGACGAATCAGACGCGGCCCGAGCTCGCCCGTGAGATGGCCCTGCGCGGCAGCATCAAGCCCGGCTACGACGTCTTCATCATCATCGTCACGGTGCTGTCCATCGTCAACTGGGTCTTCCTGATACTTCCGATGGACGACCCCAGGGATGTCGAGGACCTGCTGCTCTTCATGGAGCCCCTCTTCAGCGTGATCCTCTTGGGCGACTTCTTCTTCCGGCTCAAGCTGGCGAAGGGCAAGCGGCTCCACTACCTCGGTCGGGGCGGCGGGTGGATGGACTTCCTCGGCAGCCTCCCGTTCGGGCGCGTGCTGCGCCTGTTCCGCCTGCTTCGGGTGATCCAGGGCTTCAACGAGTTCGGGTGGCGCAACACGGTCCGCTGGTTCGTCGCCAGTCGGGCCCAGGGCACGTTCTTCCTGGTGCTGGCCTTCCTCATCGTGGTACTCGAGGGCGGCGGCGTGCTGGTGCTGTGGTTCGAGTCCGGCCAGCCGCAATCGAACATCGAGACCGGTGGCGAGGCACTCTGGTGGGGCGTGGTGACCATCACCACCGTCGGCTACGGCGACTTCTACCCGGTCACGCCCGGTGGCCAGGTGGTGGCCACGATCATGATCTTCTCAGGCGTCGCGGTGATCTCAATCTTCACGGCGTGGGTGGCATCGACGTTCCTCACGCCGGGCTCGTCCTCCACGGGCGCCTCGGCATCTCCCAGCACCACGCCGGCCCCCGGCACGGCTGGCATGGCGGCAGGGGCCGCTGCCTGCGCAACGCCTGCGCCCGGCGCAGCCACCGAGGACGCCTCACAGATCATCGCCGACCTGCGCGCGCGCCTCGATCAGCTCGAGAGCATGGTCGACGGCGGCGGGGGGCGCAGCGGTCGAACGGGCGGCCAGCAGGGCTGAACCGGGCGCGTGCGACTAGCCGTTGCGGCGCCGGTACTGCCGGGTGGCCAGCGGGATCATCACGGCCGCTATGCCGATCATCCACGCGAGTGTCAACCAGACGTAGTTGCCCACCGGCTGGTCGAGGAAGAGCGCGCGCACGGCGTTGACCACGATGGTGAAGGGTTGGTTGTCGGCGAATACCTGAAGCCATGTGGGCATGGAGTCGGTGGGCACGAACGCCGAGCTCGCGAAGGTGAGCGGGAACAGCCAGATGAAGCCGGCCGACTGAACGGCCTCCACGGTCTTCATGCTGAGCGCGATCACGACGCCGATCCACGAGAACGCGAACGACGTGAGCAGCAGCAGCAGGAAGGCCAGCACCTGAGCGGTGATCGACCCCTCGGGGCGGAAGCCCACGAGCAGGCCGACGATGTACATGACCATCACTACCGCGAAGTTGCGCACCAGGTCGGAGACCGTGCGGCCCACCAGCACGGCCGAGCGCGCCATCGGCAGCGACCGGAAGCGGTCGATGATGCCGCGACGGAGGTCCTCGGCGAGTCCGATCCCGCTGGCCACCGCGCCGAAGGCCACGGTCTGCGCGAAGATGCCCGGCATCAGGTAGTTGACGTAGCTCTCGCCGGGCGTGGCGATGGCCCCGCCGAAGACGTACCGGAACAGCAGCACGAACATCACCGGCTGGATCAGCGCGAAGATCAGCACCTCGGGGATGCGCGGCAGCTGCACCAGCTGGCGCCAGAGGATGATCCCCGAGTCGCGAACGGCGCGGGCGGGAGCGGTCACGGCCGCCTCGCCGGGCGGCCGGGCTGCGGACGCGTGGGGGGCTCGCCCTCGCCGTGGCCATGCCCGTCCCCCTTGCCGGCATCACCGTCCCCGTCATCGACGCCGCCCGCATCGCGGGCCACGTCGGCGTCGTCGACGGTGCGTCCGGTGATGGCCAGGAACACCTCGTCCAGCGTGGGGCGGTGCAGGCCGAGGTCCTCGGTGGTGATGCCGGCATCGGCGATCGCCCCGGCCACGCTGGCCAGCGCCACGGCCCCGTCGCTGACGGCGGCGCGCACCCGGCGGCGCTCGACGTCGACGAACACCTCGTCGGCGGCGAAGCGCGCAACGATTGCGCGGGCTGACTCGAGGTCGGCCGGGTCCACCACGGCGACCTCCAGCCCCTCGCCGCCAACGCGCGCCTTCAGCTCGGCAGGGGTGCCCTCGGCGATCACCCGGCCGCGATCGATCACGGCGATGCGCTGGGCGAGCCGGTCGGCCTCCTCGAGGTACTGGGTGGTGAGGAGCACCGTCGTGCCGTCGTTGACCAGTTCCTGGATGACGCCCCACATCGTGAGGCGGCTGCGCGGATCGAGACCGGTGGTGGGCTCGTCGAGGAACAACACGGGCGGACGCGACGCCAGGCTCGCCGCCAAGTCGAGCCTGCGGCGCATTCCACCGGAATACCCCTTCGACGGGCGGTCTGCGGCATCCACCAGGTCGAACTGGGCGAGCAGGTCGGCGGCCCGCGACTTGGCCTCGGCCCTGCGCAGGCCGGAGAGCCGCCCGAACATCACGAGGTTCTCGCGGCCCGTGAGGTACTCATCCACGGCCGCGTACTGGCCCGCCAGCCCGATATGCGCGCGAACGGCGGATGCCTGGCGCACCACGTCGAGGCCGTCCACGAGGGCGGTGCCCTCATCGGGGCGCAGCAGCGTCGCGAGCACCCGCACCACCGTGCTCTTTCCGGCCCCGTTCGGGCCGAGCAGGCCGTACACCATGCCGCGCGGCACCCGCAGGTCCACGCCGTCAAGGGCCTGCGTCTTGCCGAACGCCTTCGTCAAGGCATGGGCCTCGATGGCAAGGGGGGCGGGGGATAACGCGGCCATGGGGCGACCCTACCGTTAACCCTCACGATTCGTCGTATCGCGCATACATTTGTCGGGCGATGGATGAGCACGACCGCCTCGACCTCGATCCAGCCCTCTTGGAGGATGCCCGCGCGACCCTCGCGCTGGCCGTCTCGTGCAGCGCCGCGAAGCTTGCACGCACCTCGGCGCTGGAGGATGCCCTGGGCATCGCCTGCCTCGGGGACGGCGCCGAGTTGCTCGGGGCCCCGGGAGAGCCGGGGCTCGCATGGCCCTCCGCGCTTGCGGAGGGGGCCCTTCGCGAGGCCGCCCGCAGGGTGATCGAGGAGGCATCCCTCCACACGGAGGACCAGCCGCCTGAACGCGCGGAGTGGTGGGACGACCAGTCCGCGCGCGCCGAGAGGATCCTCTCGGCGATGTCCGCCCGCTTCTAGCTCCTACCAGCTCGCCAGGGCCTCGGGGCCAAGGCGACTGCGCCCATGGGGCACCTCGAGATCCGGCCCCTCCGACGCCGGGACGATGCCCGACGGATTGAGCCGCCTATGGGTGCGGTAGTAGTGCGCCTTGATCTGGTCCATGGCGATGGTGCCCATCACGCCCGGCACCTGCGCCACGTCGCGCACGAAGCCCACGAGCGCCGGGGAGTCGGCGACAAGCCGGGCATTGCACTTGAAGTGAGTGTGGTAGACCGGGTCGAAGCGCACGAGGGTGCTGAACAGCCGGATGTCGGCCTCCGTGAAGCGATTGGCCACGAGCCAGCGCTGCTCCATGAGGAGTCCCTCCACCAGCGCGAGGCCGCCTGCGAGGTCGGCCACCGCCTCGTCGTAGGCATCCTGCGTGGCGGCGAAACCGGCGCGGTAGACGGCGTTGTTGACGTCCCGGTACACCGATGCGTTCGTGGAATCGATCTGGTCCGCCAGTTGTGGGGGGCGCAGCACCGGGGCCGGCAGTGCGAGATCGCCGAACGCGCGGTCGAGGATGCGCAGGATGTCCTCCGACTCATTGTTGACGATCGTGCGGGTCTGGCGATCCCACAGAACCGGAACCGTCACACGACCGGTCCAGGATGGGTCGGTGGCCGCATAGGCCTCCGCGAGGAACAGGAAGCCGTTGATGGGGTCCTCGGACCAGCCGGGGCCGGCGCGAAATGCCCAGCCGCGGTCATCGCGAATGGGGTCCACCACGGTCATCCCCACCACGTCCTCCAAGCCCTTGAGCCGGCGTGCGATCACCACGCGATGCGCCCATGGACACGCCAGGGACACGTAAAGGTGATACCGACCCGCCTCAGGGGGGTGGTTGCCGCCCGGCGCGATGGTGCCCATGAAGGCCGACTGCTGGCGGACGAAGCGACCCGAGGCGTCCGTCTCGGCCCCGAACTGCGGCGGGGCGCTCGCGCGCCCCGCCGTGCCATGCGAAGTGTCGGCCGTCGTCCTACGCGGCGAGCATGCTGGGGGCGTGCTGCTGCCGGGCCTTCTCGATGTAGCGGTGCGACGGGCAGTAGTCGCTGCCGGTCACCGGAACCCGCTGGCACGCCTTGCCCTTGCGGTTCGTGGCACGGCACCGCAGCAGGTCGGCGGAACCGCGCTCGGCAACCTCGGCGTCGAGGAACTCGAGCGCCCGGCTCATGTGCAGTTCGATGGCGTCGTAGGCCAGCAGCTGGGCGGAGACGGGGAAGAGGGCTCGCACGTCTGAGAACAGCGCGGCGGCCGGGCGCGCGAAGCGACGATGGTCTCGCGCGAGGCGCTCGATGTTCCGCTCGCATGCGGAGAGGAGAAGGCGCTGGGCCAGGTCGGGTCGCAACTGATTCCTCAGAAGGTGCGGCTGGAGGTCCCGGTAGATCGCACGTGAGAAGCGGTACATGGCGTTATCCTCGCTCGGTTGCTCTGACTCACTGCTGTTTAAATCCAACACGCTTGTCCATGTTCTGTCAAGGTTTCGTCGTCAAGGAAAATGCCGCTTGGAGCAGGTAAGTAGCGTCCCGCCCATCGCTTAGGCCGTGCATCTGCGCTACCCGGGGTCGGGTGGGGTGGGAGCGGCGTCCAGAGCCGCCGCCGCCGCCATCTCGGCGCGCATGCGCGCCTCCGCGAGCTCCACGGGCTCCGGTCCGCACATGCGGCAATACCGGCGTCCGGTGACGCCGTCCACGCGTACCTGCGGGCAGGTATCGGGGTCGTCCCAGAGGCACGACAGGGCGCTCATGACCATGCGGCGATTCTGTCAGAGGCGGCTCGCGCGCGCCGGGATGGGACAATTCCCGTCATGGAAGATGGGCCCGCACGGGTGAGGCTGGACAAGTGGCTCTGGGCAGCGCGCTTTTTCAGGACGAGGGCTCTGGCCACGGAGGCCGTCCACGGTGGCCGCGTGCACGTGAACGGGCAGCGCGTGAAGCCAGCGCGCGACGTGCGCGAAGGCGATGAGGTGCAGGTGATGCGGCCGGGCTCGCCGGCCACCGTGGTGATCGTGCGGTGCATCTCAGGTCGCCGGGGGCCCGCCAGCGAGGCCCGGGCGCTCTATGAGGAGACGCCCGAGAGCCTCAAGGCCCGCGAGACGGCCCGCCTCGTGCGCAGGGTGGTGCCGCCGCCTCCGGGTGCCGACCTCGGCGCACGGCCCACCAAGCGCGACCGGCGCAGGTTCGACGACGCCCGCAGGCGGTCGCGCGGCTAGGGAGGCGCTACCGGCCGGCGCCGTGCAGGTACGTGATGTCCCGGTCGGGCGGGTTGATCAGCGCCTGGCGGCGATCCTCGATTGCCTGCGCCCATGGCTCCTGGATGACAGGCCAGCGATCGAGCACCTGCTCGTTGCGCATGTACCACAGCAACTCGGGCCTGGTGCGATCACGAGCCGTGTGGAAGCCGGGATCCTCCGCCATGAAACAAAGATGCCCGGCCCGGGTCGGCTTGGTAAGGGGGTTCGGTCCCCCCACTCGCCGGAAATCATCGTTATGCACGCTTATGCCCGGGCGAGCCCGCGCATGCGAGGCTCGGCCCGGTGCCCCGCCCCACCTTGTCCGTCCAGGCCGGAGGCCTCGGGAAGGGCCTCGTCGTCGCGGGCCTCCTCACGACCGGCGCCGGCAGTCGCCGCGACAATCACGCCAGGGCGGCGGCGCATCGGCAACGGCAGTCGATGCCCGTGGTCATCAAGCCGCTCAACCCGGGCACGGCAGCGGCGGGATCCGTGGTCGCGTGCGCGACGATGCACGCCGGCCCCGTGATCATCGGGTGCGGCTCCGGGTGCGGGTCCGGGAGCACGGCCTGCCTCACGCTCTCATCGGTGGCCCCAGGGCAGCGCGTCAACCGGACGCTCACCGTGCGAGCCGTCACCGCCCGGCAGCTCACGCGCGCCATCACGGGGACCGCGCGGGCCGACGCACTGGCGAGGGCGACCGCCCGGCCCGCGCGGGTGGGCCTCCTGCCCGCCGTCGGCCGTCCGCGGGTCACCGGCCAGGCCCCTACTGCACGGGGACCGCTGCGATGAACGACCGGTCGAGCGTGAAGCCGCCGGCCTCCTCAAGCGCCCGGATGCGATCCTCGAGCGGCGGGTGGGTCTGGAACAGGCCTCCGAGCGATCCCGTGAGCCCTCGTCCCTTCACCAGCGGCGACTCGATGTACAGGTGGGCGGTCGCCCGGCCCACGTGCGACACCTGGCGGGTATCGGCCTCGAGCACCGCGAGCGCGCGCGCCATGCCCTCGGGATCGCCCGTGATCTCGGCGGCGGTGGCGTCGGCCAGGTACTCCCTGCGACGCGAGAGCGCCATCTGGATCATCGCCGCGCCGATCGGCGCCAGGATCAGCGCGACGATCACGCCGACCAGGGCCAGCGGATTGTTGCCGCTGTTGCGGCCTCCCCCGAAGATGAAGACCCTGAGCAGGATGTCGGAGAGGATCAGCAGCATGCCGGCCAGCACCGATGCCAGGGCCATCAGGCGGATGTCGCGGTTCCTGACATGCGCGATCTCGTGGGCCATCACCGCGCGCAACTCGCGCGGCCCCATGATCTCGAGGAGGCCCGTGGTGGCCGCGACGTAGGCGTGCTTCGGATCGCGCCCGGCGGCGAAGGCGTTGGGCGCGGGGTCCTCGATGATGTACACCGCCGGCGTCACGGGGAGGCCCGCCCCGACCGCGGCGCCCTCGACCGCCTGCCACAGCTCGGGGTGCTGCTCACGCGTTATCGGGTGCGCGCCCGCGAGCGATGCCACCACCTTCGCGGCCGCGAACCACATGAACAGGCCGTAGGCGATCAGTGCGATGCCCACCACCGACAGCACGCCGATGTCCACGAACGGGTAGACCGCGAGCAGGATGATCGCGATCAGGGCGACGAACAGCAGCAGGAGCAGAAGGGTCCTCCACCGGTTCGACCGGATCTGCTGCTGGAGCGTCACCTACCGATCGAAGGAGACCTGCGGTGCAGCCCGCACGGCCTCGTCCTCCTCCTCGAAGAAGTCGGCCTCCGAGAAGTCCCCGAAGTTCTTGATGACGTTGCTGGGGACGGTGCCCTGCGTCGCGTTGTAGGTGGCCACCGTGCTGTTGTAGTAGCGACGAGCCGCCGCCAGCATCTCCTCGACGTTCGCGAGCTCGGTCTGCAGCTGCAGGAAGTTGGCCGAGGCCTTGAGGTCGGGGTAGTTCTCGGCCACCGCGAAGAGGCCGCCGAGTGCCTGCCCGAGCAGCGTGTTGGCCGCCCCGGTCTCTGCCACGCCCTTGGCGTCCATCGCCTGGGTGCGGGCCTCGGTGACCTTCTGGAACACCCCGCGCTCGTGCTCGGCGTAGCCCTTCACCGCCTCGACGAGGTTCGGGATCAGGTCATACCGGCGCCGGAGCTGCACGTCGATGTTCGCCCACCCCTGCTGTACCTCCACCCGCAGGCGCACGAGGCGGTTGTACATCGAGAAGATCCAGATGATCAGCAGGATCACCACGACGACGATGATGAGGATCAGCCACCAAGACATGCAGGTATCCTTTCACGCCTGCGCGCACCACGCAGGCGAATGGGTCACGCGGGGACAACCCGCCCGCCCTCGGGGTCGCCGGCCGCGCATAGATCCGACAGGGCGTCGGCGATCTCGTTGATGCGCCGGCCGCCGACGTCGTACGTGGCAACGCCCTGCACGTCCCGGACGATGCGGCTCTCGAGCACCGTGGAGATCACCAGGGCACCGTCGGCCTCGGCCAGGTCCTGCACCCGGCGATCGCGCACGTGCAACGTGGTGACCTCGCCGATCAGTCGCCGCGTGATCGAGTCGAGGATTCCCGTGTCGAGCGACGGGGCCACCAGGTCGTCGCCCTCGAGCCACACGAAGCTCGCCACCGGGCACTCGAGCATTCCCCCGTCGTCGGCATCGATGAGCAGGGCCGTGTCGGCCCCGGACTCGCCCGCCAGGCGAGCTGCCTGCATGTTTGCGGCGTAGCTCAGGGTCTTCGAGGCGATGAGCAGCGGGGTCACCCGGTGTGCGACCGGCAGCACCGACCATCCATCGGGCGCAGGCGGGAGCAGGGCCTCCTCGCGCAGCACGCGGTGTCCGCTGCGGGTGAGCATCACGCGCAGCGCGCAGTCCGGGGCGGACGTGAGGCCGGAGAAGCGCTCGATCTCGTCCCGGATCAGGACGCGGTCGAACGTGAGCCGCACCATGTCGGCCGACCGCTCCATGCGGTCGAGGTGGGCCTCGAGCGTGCGTGCGCGGTTGCCGTAGAGGCGCAGCCCCTCGAACACCCCGTCGCCTCGCACCAGCCCGTCATCGAGGGGCACCCGGGGCACCTCCCCCGCCCCCATCAGCACACCATCCACCATCACGCGCATGCCGCCCATGCGCCGATTCTCGCGCAAAAACGGGAAATCCGCATTACGGGAGGTCCGGCATGCGCGAAACCGGCGAGGAGCAGGTCCGCCGCGGGGTGAAAGGAACTTCCGTGGCAACGTGGTCCAAGGCCTCGGCTAGCATGCGCGGTCGCATGCCACTCTCGCCGCCTCTCGCGGTCACGGGCCTCGCGTGCGCGGTATCCCTCGCGCTCACGGCCCCGGCCCTCGCGCAGCAGGTCCCCGCGCCCGGCGCGCCCCCGCCCTCACAGCCTCCTGCCGGTGGCCCGGCCCCGGAGCCGACGACGCCGGCCCCAACGACGCCGGCCCCCACGACGCCGGGGGGCCCTCCCGTGCCGCAGCCGGTGGCGCCTCAGGCTCCGCAGCCCGACGCCGGCCGCGCGGGCGACCTGCGTCCCGGCGCGCGCGGGGGATCCGTGGCCAGCCTGCAGCGCGCGCTGCGCACGCGCGGCATCAGGGTGAAGGTCAGCGGCACCTACGACGCCCGCACCCGGGCCGGGGTGCGCACCCTTCAGCGGCTCATCGGGGTACGACCCACGGGCATCGCCAACGCGTCGCTCCTGAAGAGGCTCGGGGTCACCGTGCGGTCGGTGGCCACCACGCCCGGCCCGCAGCCGGATCGCGCCCCCGAGGAGTCGTTCGACGAGTACCCGGTCCCCGAGCCCGACGACGCCACGCCCTCGGCCGCCGGCTTCATCTGGCCCGCGAACGGCGTGGTGAGCTCGCCCTTCGGCCCCCGATGGGGGCGCATGCACGAGGGGCTCGACATCGCGGCCCCCGCCGGGCGGCCGATCCGCGCCGCGAAGGCCGGAGTGGTGCTGGGCGCATCGGCCGAAGGCGCATACGGCAACCTCGTGGTGATCGACCACGGCAACGGCGAAACCACCCGGTACGGCCACATGAGCGCATTCCGCGCGGCGAAGGGCGAGGTGGTTCCCATCGGCCACGTGATCGGCCTGGTGGGCAGCACCGGACGGTCCACCGGCAACCACCTGCACTTCGAGATCCGCATCAACGGGGTCGCGATGGACCCCCGCCCCTACCTCTAGGCGTCCTGCCTGAGAGCGTCGGTGGTGGCGTTGGGCAGCACGATGCCCAGCGTGTACCAGTCGCCCCGTACGCCACCGGTACGGAAGTCCGACAGCCCGGCACGCCGGGCCTCGTCGTCCGGGTAGATCATCACGAGCGCCGAGGGACGGCGCCGGAGGCCCTCTGCGAGTTCGTCCGGCAGCCCCAGGACCACCTCCATCTTTACCTCCACGGGCGCGGTCATCGACGCCACGGCCACCAGGTCGTCCCCGCGCCTCTCCACGCGGGCGGTGCCCTTGGTGCCGTCGGCGTCGTCCCACAGGGGCGCGAGGCCGGCATCCGCGTCGCGATCCACCCGTCCATGCACCAGCGCCGGTGACTCCGGGCGCTGCATCAGGATGATATCCGGGTTCCCGAGGGTGAGGCGAATAAGCTCATCGCTCATGGGGCAACAATAGACGCGCGCACCGTGCGCGTTGCGGACGTCTAACGTGCGCGCATGGCCGCCGCACCGGATGACCGTGACGCCCTCGAGGCGATCCTCGGGCACCCCGTCGACGTGGTGCTCCCGCCCACTCCCGAGTGCGCCGCCCAGGTGGCGGTGTCGCGCACGCAGGACCCCGTCCGGGTTCGCGCAGCGTGGGTCTCGGAAGATGGCCAGGTGGTGGCCCGGCTCGGCTGCCCGCCGGGAGTGCCGAGCCCGGTGCGCCCCATCATCGCCTCGGTGTGCGAGGTATCCGCCGAGGGCGTGACCGATCGCCTGCTGCTGGGCCGCGCTGCGCCGGGTGTGTCGGTGGCGCGGGCCGGAACGCCCGACCACGACGCCGTGGACGTGCCGGTGCACGCCCACGGGGTGATCGCCGGGCGGCTTCCCCCCGGGCCGGTACCGGCGGCCGTGGATGCCATCGCGCCCGACGGGGAGTCCATCGGGCGCCTCATGGACTCCGGCATCACCGAGATGGCGCTCGTGGCTGGGCGCATCGAGGGTCGCCTGGGCGCCACGCACGGCATGGCCGCCGGGTTCGGCGCGGGCAGTACCGTGGCGGGCCTTGAGGTGGCCCAACTGGAGGCAGGCTACGACGCGCTGCTGCCTGCGTGGCTGCCCGATGGGTTCGCGATGACCACCGTGCGCGTGGAACCCGAAGCCCCCTACCCCTTCGCCCCGCCTTCCATCGCGATCGCCTGGATGCCCGCCGACGGCGACGCCCGCGTGCTCCTGCGCCAGTGCCCCGGCCCCCTGGCGTCGCCCGAGACCCCCGACGGGCGTGGCGTGGAGGTCGACGTGGGAGGCGTGCCGGGCGTCATGCGCGCCCGGGGCATGGCGTTCCTGGTCTGGGAGCGCGGCGATCGGGCGTTCGGCCTGCAGGTGCGCGGCACCGGCGATCCCGCGGCCGATGCCATGGCCATCGCGGCGTCCATCCCGGCGACCCCCGACGCGATGCCTTAGCCTGCAGGTATGGCGGAGCCCTATGCCCACATCGCCTGCTGCCTGGACGGCTCACCTGCCGGCGACGCGGCGCTCGCCGCCGCCATCCGCACCCGCTCCCTGGGCGACGGCGCGCTCACCCTCGTGCATGTGCTGGAGCCCGGCATCAGCACCTATACGGGGTACCGGCCGGACGAGATCACCGACGACCTGCACGACGCCCGCTCGTGGATGGAGCAGATGGTGGCCATGGCACCGGGGTCGCAGGGCGTGCTGCTTGAGGGCCACCCGGCCACCGCCACGGTGGAGTGGGCGCGCGAGGCCGGGGCGGACCTGCTGGTGGCGGTGCGCCACCGCGGCGCGGTGGAGCACCTGCTGCTGGGCAGCTTCGCGCAGCACCTGGCCTACAACTCGCCCTGCACGGTGATGCTCGTGCATCCGCCGGGGGCCGGCGGGTAGGAGCGGGGCCCCCGGCGGCGAAGGAGGACGCGGAACCACTATCTGGAGGGACCATGGCCGTCCACGCTCTCCCCGCCCCTGTGCGGGTCCACATGCTCAGCCCGCTCACCTTCAATGACGCCCAGGAGATCGGCGACCAGGTGAAGGCGGGATCCCCGGTGTTCCTTGACCTGCGCTCGGTTGACCGCGAGCTCGAGGAGCGCCTGCGCGACTTCTGCGCCGGCCTGGCAGCCGCCCTCGAGGGCTCGGTGAACGACGTCGCCCAGGGCATCGTCTTCATCGCGCCGCACGGCGTCAGCGTGTCCCGCGGCGAGGTGCAGTCGCATGCGCCCTCATCGCACCGTGACTCCTACTATGACGCCATGGACGCCGATGTCATGCCGCTGTTCAGGAGTATGTCCGCCTGACCCCGTCCCTGCAGCCGCTGGTCGTCATCTATGACGGCGACTGCAGGTTCTGCCGTGCCTTTGCCCAGATCGCCCGGCGGGTCGCCCGCCCGCCGGGCATCAGGCTCCTCCCCTTCGACGACCCGCGCGCGGCGCGCATCCTTGAGGTCGTGCCCGAGGAGGTGCGGCATATGTCCGTGCACGCCGCTGACTCCCGGGGCCTGGCGTCGGCCACCGAGGCCTTCCGGCTGATACTCACGCGCCTTCGCGGCGGACGGTTGCTGCTCGCCACCGGCGTGCATCGCGTCTACCCCGTGGTGGCGCGCAACCGCAGCCTGATCGGGCGCTTCGTGCCCGACCTCCCGCGGCCTCCGGTCGCCTAGGGCCTGACCCCAACCGCAAGGCGCCACCGCCGGCCAGCGCCGAGGCCGGCGTGCGCCTAGCCCCGCCCGGGGTGGCGACGCGCCACGTAGTCCTCCACGAACAGCAGGCTGTCCCCCGCCCTGCGCACCACCTGCAGCAGCTCGCCCATGGTGGCGACCTCCTCCACCTGTTCGGTCACGTACCACTGCAGGAATGCCTCGGTGGCCGGGTCGCGATGCTCGCGCGCCAGATGCACGAGCTCGTCGATCCAGCGGGTGACCTGCTCCTCCTGCGCCAGTGCCGCCCCCACCAGCGCCTCGACCGACTCGAAGGCGCTCATGGGCGGTTCCCGGCCCGGTATGTCCACCGGACCGCCGGTGTCGAGGACATACCGGAAGATCTTCATGGCATGGCCGTGCTCCTCGTCGGCCTGCCGTGCGAAGAAGCCCGATAGCTCGGGCAGGCCCTCGCCCTCGAGCCACGCCGACATCGCGAGGTACTGGAAGTGGGCGGCGAACTCGCGCCCCATCTGGGTGCAGAGGGCCATGCGGACGGTGTCATCGGGCGTCATAGGACGTTTTTTCTCCGGATCGGGTTGCCCCGAGTGTATGCGGGCACGGACAGGGCGTGCGTCGCGATCAGGTGTTCGGGTCGCGGCCCTCGGCGCGAACCCGCTTGGCCCGCTCGGCGCGCGTGGCGCCGACGATGATCACCGTGAGGGGAGCCGCCCAGAAGATTCCGTAGAGGAACCCGCGGCCGCTGGGCTGGTTCAGCAGCGCGATGTGCGCGAGCCACAGGACGATGGTGGACACCACGAAGGTGACGACGATCTGCACGCCCACGTGCAGGTCCTCCCACTTGCTGAGCGCGGACGGCCGTTCGTTCACCGGCGGGAGCATACGCCCCCGGCTAGCGTGAGCGCATGCATCGCGATGACGGCTGGCGGCAGGTCGCCGACTGGATGGGCACGCTTGCCGACCTCGATGGCGCTGCCGCTGTGCTCGAGTGGGACCGCGAGACCATCATGCCCCCGGGGGCGGGCGAGGCGCGGGGCGCCCAGCTGGCCACGCTCGCCGGCCTGCGCCACCGTCACCTGCTCGATCCATCGGTGTCGGAGGCCATCGACGTCGTCGCGCAATCGGATGACCCCTGGCAGGCCGCGAGCGCACGAATTGCGATGCGCGAACGCGCCCGGGCCGAGCGGGTTCCCGAGTCGCTGGTCACCGCGCTGGCCGAGCAGTCATCGCGCAGCGTGGCCACGTGGGGCGAGGCCCGGCCGACCAGCGACGTGGCCGCATGGCTGGCCGAGCTCGCGCCGCTCGTGGACCTCACGCGCGAGCAGGCCGCGGCCCTCGCCGACGGCGGGGACCCCTACGACGCCCTCATCGACCTGTACGAGCCGGGCACCACCTACGCCATGCTCGACCCCGTGCTCTCGGACCTCGCCGAGCGCGTGCGCCCCCTGGTCGACTCGCTGGCCGGCGCCGGCGGCCCGGCGCTTCCCGCGGGGCCGTGGGATGACGCCTCCCAGATGGCGCTGGCATCCGACATCGCCCGCGACATCGGCTTCGACGGCCGCCGTGGGCTGGTCGGGCGCACCGCGCATCCGGTCACGATGGGACTCGGCCCAGGCGATACCCGGCTATCCACCCGGGTGGACATCGCAGAGCCCCTGTCCTGCATCATGGCCGTGCTGCACGAGGGCGGGCACGCGCTCTACGACCAGGGTATCCCCGAGCACCGTCGGCGCACGCTGGCCGGCGACGCCCCCTCGCTCGGTGCGCACGAGAGCCAGTCGCGCTTCTGGGAGAACCACGTGGGCCGCTCCCCGGCGTTCTGGGAGCGCCTCGCGCCCTCCCTCGCTGCGGCGTTCCCCGAGGCCGCGGCCGGGCTCGTGCCCGACGACTACGTGCGCGCGCTCAATCGCGTGGAGCGCCGGCCGATTCGCGTGGAGAGCGACGAGGTCACCTACGACCTGCACATCGTGGTGCGCACCCGGCTCGAGAGGGCGATCATCACGGGCGAGATGGAGCCGGCCGACCTACCCGATGCCTTCGACGCCGGCCTCACGGAATTGCTGGGGGTCACGCCGGCCACCCCGGCGCAGGGCGCCATGCAGGACATCCACTGGGCCGCCGGGATCTTCGGGTACTTCCCCACCTACACCCTCGGCAACCTGTACGCGGCCCAGCTTGCCGATGCCGCCGAGGCGCGGGTGGGACCCATCGACGAGGTGCTGACCGAGGAGGGACCCGGGCCCCTTCTGGCGTTCCTCCGCGACGCGGTGCATGCCCACGGCCGCGTGATGGAGACTCCCGAGCTCATGAGGCAGGCCACGGGCAGCGACCTGTCGGCCGACCCCTTCATCGCCCACCTCGAGCGCACCTATTCGCCGGCGTCCTCGCTGCCGTAGGTGACCAGCGAGAGCACGTCGTAGCCCTGCAGGCGCTCCCGGCCCGGCAGGAACGTCAACTCCACCACGAACGCCACGCCGACCACCTCGGCGCCGAGCTCCTCGACCAGTTGGCACTTGGCGGCCGCGGTGCCGCCGGTGGCCAGCAGGTCGTCGTGCACCAGCACGCGCTGGCCGGGGCGGATGGCGTCGCGATGAAGTTCGAGCACGTCGGTGCCGTACTCGAGGTCGTACTCGCGGCTGATCACCTCGTAGGGCAGCTTGCCGGGCTTGCGCGCGCAGGCGAAGCCGGTGCCCAGCGCGTGGGCGATGGCGCCACCCAGGATGAATCCACGGGCCTCGGCGCCCAGCACCACGTTCACGCCGCGCTCGCGGGCCCATCCCGCGATGCCATCCACGCACGCGGCGAGCCCCGCCGGGTCCTCGAACAGCGGCATGAGGTCGTAGAAGAGGATCCCGGGCTTCGGGTGATGCGGGATGCGACGGATCGCTCCGTCGATGTCGAAGCTCATGTGGCCCCCGCCTATGCGGTGGGAATGGACGAGACCACGCGACGCAGCTCCTGGACGAGGATCAGGTCGCGCACGTGCGATGCCAGGGCGGCGAGCGACTCCAGCGACTCCACCGACTCGGCGCGCCGCTCGCGATTGGGCGACCGCAATCCGGTGGACAGCACCTGCTCGAGCAGCCCGGCCTCGCGCTCGGCCGCCATCTTGAGCGTGCGCAGGTGGCGCGGCTCGAGCCCGTAGGCCCGCAGCTCCACGGCGGCCTTCACCAGCTCGAGGTCGGTGTCGTCCAGGGCGTCGGTGCCGCTGATCAGCCCGTACTGGCCGAGGCTGCGCACGAGGTCGGCATCGGCCCCCGATGCCGAGAGCACCTCCACGATGCCGTGCCGCCTGCCTTCACGCGCTGCGGTGAGGTTCTCGCCCCTGAGCCGCCGCGACTGCTTGGCCGCGGCCACGGCGCCGGTGCGCATGGAGTCGAGCTCCTCGCGGATCACCTTGAGCGGCAGGAACTCATCGCGTTGCAGGCGCAGGATCGTTCGCAGGCGCTCGACGTCCTTGGGCCCGTACACCCGATACCCGCCGGTGGTGCGCCGCGGGGTGACGAGGTCGCGGTCCTCGAGGTAGCGGATCTTCGAGATGGAGAGATCGGGGAATTCCGGTCGCAGGGCGTCGCACACGGCGCCGATCGTCATGCCGGCGGCATGCCCGTCATCGTCCGGCCCGAGCAGCTCGGTCTGGACGCCCGTGCCCGTCATGCGATGAACACCAGCCGGAACTTGCCCACCTGCACCTCGTCGCCGTCGGCGAGGATCTGCGGGGCCTCGAGCACGCGGCGGTTCACGTACGTACCGTTGGTGCTGCCGTCGTCCACCAGGACGAAGCCCGCAGGCTCCTCGCGCACCTCGGCGTGCGCCCGCGACACCGTGATGTCGTCCAGGAAGATGTCGCACTCAGGCGAGCGTCCGATGGTCGTGACCTGCCCCATCAGCGAGAAGAACTCCCCCGTGCGGCCGCCCTGCAGCCGCACGGCCAGCGCCGGACCGAGACGCGGCACGGGGCCGGGTGGGGTGGCTCCGAGCTCCGCCGGGGCCTCGATCGGCCCGGTCGTCTGGGTCTGGCTTGCCGGGTCGGGGAGGGCGCCACCGCACGACCCGCAGAAGCGGTCGCCGTCGGGGCGCGCTGCGCCGCAGGTGGGGCACGTCACCACTGGTCACTCCGATGTGAGGCGTGTGCGGACACGGGACTCCCGGTTGAGGGCGGTCCACAATAGTCGCGCCGGGGTAAACCCTCAAGTAGTGGTTGAGGTTACCTCTCCTGCACGTTGCGCCCGTGCGCGGCCCACTGCGATCGCCACGTAGTTCACGAACGTCAGCACCGAGAGCCCCACGGCGCACCAGAACACGGTGTCCACCCACGTGGCCGAGATAGCCAGGCCCACTCCCACGCAACCCATGTTGAAGCCCGACGATACCTTCCCGGCGAAGTCGATCTCCATGAGGATGCCCCGTCGCGCGAGCCAGGCGAACCCGGCGATCGACGCCACGTCACGCACCAGGATGATCGTGGGCGCGGGCCATGGGAGGCGCGCCAGCAGCAGCAGCCCCACGAGCCCCACCACCATGAGCAGGCGGTCGGCGAGGGGGTCGAGGATGCGCCCGAGGGGCGTGCGGGCATCGAGTAGCGCCGCCAGTCGGCCGTCGATGAGGTCGGTGATCGCGATGGCTCCGAAGAAGATCCCCAGCGGGAACGACGGTCCATCGGCCGTGGCGCACCACGCCAGCAGCACCGGCAGGCATGCCAGGCGCGCCATCGTGATCGCGTTGGGGAGCCACCTCAGGCGGCGCTTGATGCCAGCGCTCATACCTGGTCTGAATAGTCGGGGCGAGAGGATTTGAACCTCCGACCGCCCGGCCCCCAGCCGGGTGCGCTACCAGACTGCGCCACGCCCCGATGCGTCGCGGACACTAGCACGGGGGTACCGGCCCTCAGCCCGCCGCGAGGCCGGCCCAGAGAGCCCTGATGGCCTCTGCGGCTCCGTCCAGCGCGATCTCCGACTTCTCGCCCGTGCGCCGCACCATCACCTCGAGCGGGCCGTCGGGCAAGGTCCTCTTCCCCACCGTCACCCGCACCGGGCAACCCAGCAGGTCGGCCTCCACGAACTTCTCGCCGGGTCGCAGGCCCGGGCGGTCGTCCAGCAGCACCTCAAGCCCGGCGTCCGACAGCGCGGTCCACAGCGACGCGGCGAACCCGTCCTGCGGGCTTCCGGGATTGCCGATCAGCACGATGTGCACGTCGAACGGCGCGATGCCCGTGGGCCAGATGATGCCGTTCTCGTCGTGCCCCTGCTCGATGGCCGCCATGGCCACGCGGGCGGGCCCGATACCGTACGAGCCCATCACGATCACCCGCTCCGTGCCGGCCTCGTCGAGGTACGTCGCGCCGAGCGGCTCGGAGTACTTCGTGCCGAGCTTGAAGATATTGCCGATCTCGATCACCGGGACCAACTCGAGCGCGCCCTGCCCGTCTACCGACTCCTCTCCCTCGAGCACCGTGCGGATATCGGCGGTCTCGGCCTGGAAGTCGCGGCCCAGCATCACCCCGCGCAGGTGGAATCCATCGCGGTTGGCACCCGTGACGTAGTGGCCGTTGACCAGCGTGGAGTCGGCCACGATGCGCACCCGGTCGCCCACGCCGATCGGCCCCAGCGACCCCGGGTCGGCGCCGAACCACTCGCGGATCTCCTCGGGGTGCGCGGCACGATGCTCGCCGATGATGTGGGCGACCTTCTTCTCGTGCACTTGGTGCTCTCCCCGCACGATCGCCAGCACGGGGCCGCCATCGGTCACCAGCACCACGCTCTTGGCGAGCGTCGAGGGGTGCTGCCCGGTGAACCCGGTGAGCTCCTCGATGGTGCCGATGCCGGGGGTGGCGAACTCCTCGGGCGCCCCGGGGTCATCGCCGAAGTCGGGCTCACGGGCAACCGACACCGCGAGTTCCACGTTCGCGGCATATGAGCCGCTGGGCGTGCGTGCGACCACATCCTCGCCCGAGGGGCTCGGCGCCATGTACTCATGCGCACCGCTGCCGCCCATCATCCCCACGTCGCTCTCGACGCGGTACCACACGAGCCCCGCGCGATCGAAGATGCGCGCGTAGGCGTCGGAGTGCGCCGTGTACGACCTCTCGAGGCCGTCGGCATCGGCGTCGAATGAGTAGGAGTCCTTCATGGTGAACTCCCGCACGCGCAGCATGCCGCTCTTGGGCCGCGGCTCATCGCGGAGCTTGGTCTGGATCTGGTACCAGCTCTGGGGCAGGTCGCGGTACGAGCGAAGCTCGCGTGCCGCGTGCCACGTGACGATCTCCTCGTGCGTCATGCCGAGCACCATCGGCCTGCCGCCGCGGTCTTCCAGCCGGAATTGCTCCGGCAGCCCGTAGCGCCCCGTCGCCTCCCAGATCTCGGCCGGGTGCATGACGGGCATGAGCAGCTCCTGCGCGCCGATGCGGTCCATCTCCTCGCGGATGATGGCCTCCACCCGCTGGATCACCCGCAGGCCCATGGGCGTCAGGGTGTACAGCCCCGCGGCCAGCTGGCGCACCAGCCCGGCGCGCACCGACAGCTTATGGCTCACGGCCTCGGCATCGGCCGGGTCCTCGCGCACGGTGGGCCAGAAGCGGCCGTCGAGCTTCCACGAACCCCGGTACGGGGATTCCGGCATGCGCCAGGCGTCGTCGCTCATGCCCGCGCCCCCGCGGGCGCGTAGTGCGCCTGCACGTACTGCTCGACCATCGCGATGAAGTCCTCCGCCAGGGTGGGACCCTCGAGGGTCGCGACCTTCTCGCCGTCCACGTACACCGGGGCGCGCGGCTCCTCGCCCGTGCCCGGCAGGCTGATGCCGATGTCCGCGGCGCGGCTCTCGCCGGGGCCGTTGACGATGCAGCCCATCACCGCCACGTGCATGTCCACCACGCCGGGGCGCTCCGTGCGCCACACGGCCATGCGCTCGTCGAGGTGTGCCTGGATCGTCTGGGCAAGATCCTGGAACACCGATGAGGTGGTGCGCCCGCAGCCCGGGCAGGCGGTGACCTCTGGCCGGAACGACCGCAGACCCAGGCTCTGGAGGAGATCCAGGCATGTGCGCACCTCGACGGTGCGATCGCCGCCCGGCTCGGGCGTGAGGCTGGCGCGGATGGTGTCGCCGATGCCGTCCTCCAGCAGTACCGACAGCGCGGCCGTGGTGGCGATGATTCCCTTGGCCCCCATCCCCGCCTCGGTGAGCCCAAGGTGCAGCGGGTAGTCGCACCGCTCTGCCAGCGCCCGGTACACGGCCACCATGTCCGGCAGGCGGCTGACCTTGCATGAGATGATTATGCGGTCGTGCGGCAGGCCGATCTCCTCGGCGGCCTCGGCCGACGTGAGGGCGCTGGCCACCATGGCCTCGCGCAGCACGTCGTCCGCCGACGCCGGATCGGCGCGGCGGGCGTTGTCCTCCATCAGGGCGTCGAGCAGCTCGGGGTCGAGCGAGCCGGCGTTCACGCCCACGCGCACCGGCTTGCCGTGGTCGATCGCCACCTCGATCATCGTGGCGAAGTTGGCGTCGTGCCGGGCGCCGCGCCCCACGTTGCCGGGGTTGATGCGGTACTTCGCCAGGGCGTCGGCGGTGTCGGGGAACTCCCGCAGCAGCGTGTGGCCGTTGTAGTGGAAGTCGCCCACGATCGGCACCTCGACCCCGTGCACGTCGCGCAGGCGCTCCACGATCTCGGGTACCGTGGCGGCGGCCTCGCGGTTGTTCACCGTGATGCGCACGATCTCCGAGCCCGCCTCGGCGAGCTCGGCCACCTGGGCCGCCGTTGCCACGGCGTCCTTGGTATCGGTGTTGGTCATCGACTGGACCACCACGGGGTTGCCGCCACCCACGGGGACGTCGCCCACGCGGCAGACCGCGCTCATGCGTCGGGGCGTCTCCACGGGCCGGGAGTGTAGCGGGCCGCGCAGGGCCTACTGCAGCCGGAAGCCCTCGCCCGTGAGCCGTACGACGTCATTCGAGAGCGCGAAGAAGAACACCAGCAGGATGACCGCCCACCCGACCATGGCGGACCGCTCGTACACCTTCGTACTGATCGGCGAGCCCTTCAGCTTCTCGAGCACCGCGAACAGGATGTGCCCGCCATCGAGCGGGAATATGGGCAGCAGGTTGAAGATGGCCAGCACCAGGCTGATGATCCCGATGAAGTAGATGATCGCCAGCAGGCCGTCGTCGGCGACCTGGTCGTACACCGCGCCGATGGCCACGACCGACCCGACCTGCTCACGGGCCTCGTCGCTGGTGAACAGGCTGCCGATGCCCTTGGCGTTGGCCTCGATGAGGTACCACGTCTCGGCTCCTGCAGCGGAAACCCCGCCCATCACCCCGCGGCCGTTTCGCTCACCCGTCTCGATCCTCTCGAACTGCACGCCCAGTCGCCCCACCTTCTCGCCCGCGACGTCCTGCGCCACCGGCACCACCTCGCGCGTGGTGATGACTCCGTCGCGCTCGTAGCGCACGTCCACCGCCGTCCCGGCGCTCGCTTGCAGGGTGCCGATGGCCTTCGCGAAGCTCTGCTCGGTGTCCGTGGAGATTCCGTCCACTGAGACGATGCGGTCCCCGGGGGCGATGCCGAGGGCGCTGGCGGGGCTGCCGGCCGTGACCTGCTCCACCACGTTCGTCGGCTGCACGATCGGCCGACCGATGCCGAGCACCACCGCGAAGCACAGGAACGCCACCACCAGGTTCACGAACGGGCCCGCGAAGATCGTGGCCACCTTCTTCCAGGTCTTCGCGGCGTAGTAGGCGCGCGGCACGACCTCGGGCGGGAGTTCCTCGTCCCGCGTCATGCCCGTGATCTTCACGTAGCCGCCCAGGGGCAGCCATCCGATGCCGTACTCGGTCTCCCCGCGCCGGAACTTCACGAGCGGCCTGCCGAAGAAGATCGAGAACTTCTCCACCCGCATGCCGCACCACTTCGCCACCACCATGTGACCCGCCTCGTGCACGAGCACGAGGAACATCAGGATCAGCACGAACGCGACGATGTTCCAGCCGAGGCTCATGCGGCACCCGCCACGGCCACCGTGGCCTCGCGGGCGGCCTCGTCCGCCGCCAGGACGGCGTCGAGGGAGTCCGCCGGGCCCGCCTGCACCGACTGCAGCGCATGATCGACGCGGCGCGGGATGTCCATGAATCCGATGCGCCCGTCGAGGAACGCCCCCACTGCCACCTCGTTCGCCGCGTTGAGGATCGCCGGAGCGGTGCCGCCCGCCTCGCCCGCCGCGCGCGCAAGCCGGAGGCACGGGAACGCCTGCTCGTCGGGCCGCTCAAACGTGAGGGCCATGCCGACCAGGTCCATCTGCGGGCGCTCCGGCGGCGCCTCGGGCCACCTGAGCGCATGGCCGATGGGCACGCGCATGTCGGGCGGGCCCATGTGCCCGAGGATGCTGCCGTCGTCCAACCGCACCATCGCGTGGATGATCGACTGCGGGTGCACCACCACCTCCACCCGGTCGTAGGGCAGGTCGAACAGGTGATGGGCCTCGATCACCTCGAGGCCCTTGTTCATGAGGGTGGCCGAATCGACGGTGATCTTCGCGCCCATGTCCCACGTGGGATGCGCCAGCGCATCGGTGGCGGTGACGCCCTCGAGGTCGGACGCCGCACGCCCGCGGAAGGGTCCGCCGGATGCCGTGAGGATCGCCCGGGCCACGCGGTCGCGGGGCACGCCTTCCATGAGCTGGAAGAGGGCCGAGTGCTCGCTGTCGACGGGCACCAGTCCGGCACCCGTGCGCGCGCGCGTCGCGGCCACCAGATCGCCGCCCGCCACCAGCGACTCCTTGTTGGCCAGCGCCACCGGGATTCCGCGCTCGAGGGCCGCGAGCGTCGGCGGCAGCCCAGCAGCGCCGACGAGGGCGTTGAGCACGATGTCGGGCTCACAGGCGTCGATGAGGTCCGCGAGGTCGGCGGTGTGCTCCACCGTGCCGCCCCCCGCCGCCGCCGCGGTTGCGGTGATGCCGCGCGCGTCGGCCTGGACGGTCATCTCCCCCGCCCGCGAGCCGCAGGCAAGGCCGACGCACCGCATGTCCGCCGCGCTATCGATCACGTCGAGGGCCTGCACTCCGATGGAACCCGTTGACCCGAGGATGAGGACGCGCTTCACGGGTGCGAAGGTATCACCGCAGCCAGTCCCCCCGTCGGTGCGCGGCGCGGTGCGACCGCTCAGGCGATCAGGTCCTGGGCCGTCTCGCAGAACGCCGCCACGAGTGCCGATGAGGCTGCGAGGTCGCGCGGGTCGCAGGTCTCCACCACCTGGTGCACGTAGCGCGTGGGAATGGACACGCAGCCGGCCAGCGCGCCGTCGCCGGCCAGTTGCAGCTCGCGGGTGTCGGTGCCGCCGCGGGTCATGACCTCCACCTGATACGGGATGCCCCGCTCATCGGCCACGCGCTCGAGGTGATCGATCACCACGCGCGGCACGATGACGCCCGAGTCGTACGCCTTGATGGCCGCCCCGTCACCCACGGTCGACACCCGCTCGTGCGGCTTGGCCCCGGGGCCGTCGTTGGCAAGGGTGATGTCGATGGCGAGGCCGATGTCCGGGCGCATGCGCTGCGCCGCCACGCGCGCACCACGCAGTCCCACCTCCTCCTGCGTGGTGGCCACGGCCACCACCTCGCACTCGTGGTCGCCCAGCCGGCGCATGGCCTGGATCATCACGTAGAGGCCCGCGCGGTTGTCGAGGCTCTTGCACGTGACGAGGTTCCCCAGCCGCGCGAGCGTGCGCTCGCGGGTGACGGGGTCGCCCTTGCGCACGATGTCGCGCACCTCGTCGGCCGGCAGCCCGACGTCGATGTAGTGGTCGTCGGGCCCCGGCAGTGCCTTGCGCTCCTCGGGGCTCATGATGTGGATGGGCTTGGCTCCCATCACCCCGAGAAGGTCCTCCCGCCCGTGCACGATCACCCGCTGCGCCACCTTGGCCTTGGGGTCGAACCCGCCCAGGGGCACCACGCGGATGAATCCGTCGTCGTCGATGTGCGTGACCATGAAGCCCAGTTCGTCCATGTGGGCGGCCAGCATCACGCGGGGCCCTCCCCTGCCCTTCCTCACCGCTGCCACGCTGCCCATGGGGTCGACCGAGACCTCGTCCGCATGGGGCCCGAGCTCGGCGATGACCACCTCGCGGATACGCTCCTCGCGCCCCGGGGCACCCGGTGCCTCGCACAGGCGGGTGAGAAGGTCGACGTCGAAGCTGGGCGTGTCGGTCACAGCACGATCCAGGTGGTGAGGAAGTATCCGGCCAGCGAGGCGAACAGCAGCGAGTCGAAGCGATCGAGGATTCCGCCGTGCCCTGCGAGGATCTTGCCGGAATCCTTCACGCCGATGTCCCGCTTGATCATCGACTCGAAGAGGTCGCCGAGGTAGGCCGAGAGGCACAGGGCGAGGCCGATGACGATCGACTGCCACCACTTGATCCAGTCCATGTACAGGCCCGCGAACCACACGGCGGCGGTTCCCACCACCAGGCCCCCGGCGAAGCCCTCCCATGTCTTGTTGGGCGATGTGCGCGGGGCGATCCTGCGGCGTCCCCACAGGCGCCCCGAGAAGTACGACGCGGTGTCGAACACCCACACCGCCACCAGCAGGTTGATGATCGCCCCCGCGCCATCGGGCAGGTCGCGCGTGAGCACCAGCACGCCCGCCGGGAGTGCGATGTACATGCCCCCCATCAGCACCAGTGCCACGCGGCCAGTGATGCCCGCGCGATCGGGCAGGGTGAGTGCCGCGATGCCCGCGAGGAACAGCCCCGCGGCCAGCGCGAACAGCAGCGCCCTCTCCGGAGGTGATGCCGCCCACGCCAGAACCACGCCCAGGAGCACCGTGGCGTACCCGGCCCACTGCAGGTGCCGGGGCACCCCCGTGAGCAGGTAGAACTCGACGAGGGCGGCGAGGCCCACCACGAGCGCGAACGCCGCGAACACCGGGCCGCCAAAGTAGACGGCCGCGATGATCACGGCGATGCCCGGAATCGCTATGGCGATGCGGCTCATCATCGGGCCCCGAATCTCCTGGTGCGCCTGGCGTACTCCTCGAACGCCGCGCGAAGGTCGTCGGGCCCGAAGTCGGGCCACATGCGATCCGAGAACACCAGCTCGGCGTAGGCCGACTGCCACAGGAGGAAGTTCGACAACCGCTGCTCCCCGCTGGTGCGGATGATGAGCTCAAGGTCGCGCATGTCGGGCGCGTACATGTAGCGACCGAACTCCTCGTCGGGGGCGTCGGGGGAGGCCTCGGCCGCGAACCTGCGCGCGGCGTCGACGATCTCGCCGCGCGCGCCGTAGTTCATCGCGATGAACAGGCGCATCCGGTCGTGGCCCGCCGTCATGGCCTCGGCCTCGGCGATCTTGGCGCGCAGGTCGTCGCCCAGCTCGTCGAGACGCCCGATGAACCGGATCGACACCCCCTCCGCGTCGAGGTCGGGCACCTCGCGGTCGATGAGCTCCGAGAACAGCACCATGAGGTCATCCACCTCGCTCGGCGGACGGCTCCAGTTCTCGGTGGAGAACGAGAACACCGTGAGGTCGCGCACGCCCATGTCGCCCGCGGCGCGCACCACGCGGCGCAGGGCCTTGGCGCCGGCACGGTGGCCGGCGGACGGCGGCAGGCGCCGGCGACGGGCCCAGCGGCCGTTGCCGTCCATGATGATGGCCACCGATTCGGGCACCGCGGCTCGCGGGACCTCGGACCGGCGGGAGGGGCGGGTGCCGAGCGCGATGCGCGCGGCCCGCAGGCGCGAGAGGAGCGCCATCACACCTCCATGATCTCGGCCTCCTTGCGGGCGAGCATCTCGTCGACCGCCTTAACCTCTGCATCGGTGGCCCTCTGCACCTCGTCCTGCGCGCGCGAGAGATCGTTCTTGGACACCTCTCCGTCCTTCTCGGCGCGCTTGAACTCGTTGAGCACGTCGCGCCGCACGTTGCGCACCGCCACGCGCGCCTCCTCGGCCATGCGGTGGGCCACCTTCACCAGCTCCTTGCGGCGCTCCTCGGTGAGCTGCGGCAGGGTCAGGCGGATGACGTTGCCGTCGTTGCTCGGCGTGAGCCCGAGGTCGGACTCGTGGATGGCCCGCTCGACGTCGGGGATGAGGGTCGCGTCGAAGGGCTGCACGGTGATGAGCCGCGGCTCGGGCGCGTGGATCTTGGCCAACTGCGGCAGGGGGGTCGGGGCGCCGTAGGCGTCCACCTGGATACGGTCGAGCAGGGTGGTGCTGGCGCGGCCGGTGCGAAGCGAGGCGAACTCGCCGCCGAGGTTCTTCACGGCACCCTCCATGCGACGCCTGGCGTCGTCGATCCGCTCCTTCATGGTGCCTCCCCTCAGGGCCCGTCCGGCCCGCTCACGATCGTGCCCACGTGCTCTCCGCCGAGCAGGCGGGCGATGTTTCCCTCGTCCTGCATGTTGAAGACCAGCAGCGGCAGGTCATTGTCCATGCACAGCGTGAGCGCGGTGGTGTCCATCACATGCAGGCCGCGCTCGATGACCTCCATGTGCGTGATGCGCGTGATCAACTCGGCCGAGGGGTCCTCCCGCGGGTCAGCCGTCATCACGCCCTCCACGTTGTTCTTCGCCATGAGGATGCACTCGGCGCCGATCTCCAGCGCGCGAAGCGCGGCCGTGGTGTCGGTGGTGAAGAACGGGTTGCCGGTGCCCGCGGCGAAGATCACCACCCGCTTTTTCTCGAGGTGCCGGATCGCCCGGCGACGGATGTAAGGCTCCGCGACCTCCTGCATGGCGATGGCCGACTGGATGCGGGTGGGCACGCCGAGCTTCTCGAGCGCGTCCTGGATCGCGAGCGCGTTGAGCATGGTGGCAATCATGCCCATGTAATCGGCGGTGGCGCGATCCATTCCGCTGGCCGCGCCGATGACGCCCCGGAAGATGTTCCCGGCGCCCACCACCACCGCGACCTCCACGTCGCGGTCAGTGGCCCCCTTGACCACGCGGGCCACCGCCGCGATGCGATCGGGGTCGATTCCATACCCCTGCTCGCCCATCAGCGCCTGGCCCGAGAGCTTCAGGAGCACCCGGGCCCAGGCGGCATCAGCGGGCTGGTCGCTACTCGCCAAGCTGGTAGACCGTGAACCGCCGGATGGTGATGTTCTCGCCGAGCTCCGATGAGGTCTTCGCCCGGAGCTCCTCCATGGTGCGCTGCTTCTTCTCGGTGGCATCACGGAAGAACGGCTGCTCGAGCAGGCAGATCTCGCCCAAATGCTTGGCCAGCTTGCCCTCCACGATCTTCTCGCGGGCGTTCTCGGGCTTGTCCTTGGCCTGCTCGGCGTACACCTCGCGCTCGCGGGCCTTGTACTCCTCGGGGACGTCATCCACCGACACATAGATGGGCTTCATGGCGGCCACGTTCAGGGCCACGTCGCGCGCGAACTGCTGGAAGCGGTCGGTGCGGGCCACGAAGTCGGTCTCGCAATTGACCTCAACGATCACGCCAAGTTGGCCACCCTGGTGGATGTAGCTGGCGATCGTGCCCTCGTTTGCGTCGCGGCCCGACCGCTTCGCGGCGTCGGCGAGGCCCTGCTTGCGCAGCAGGGTGGCGGCCTCCTCGAGGTCACCACCCGACTCGGTGAGCGCCTTCTTGCAATCCATCATGCCCGCTCCGGTCTTCTCGCGAAGTTCCTTCACGAGGGCGGCCGGGATCTGCGCGGTGCTCATGAGTGCTCCTCCTCGCTGATGATGGCCTCGGCCACGATCTCCTCGGCCATCGCCTCGGCAGCCAGGTCGGAAGCCGCCTCCTCGAGCACGCCCTCGGCATCGGCCACCTCCACGGTCGTGTCCACCTCGCCCGCGGCGGCAGGCCCCACGGCGACCTGGCCGGCCACCCCGGCGGCCTCGGCCACCTCCACGGCGGCGACCAGGTCGGCCTCGGCCTCCTGCACCACCTCTGCGGCAGCCATCGCCACGGCGGCGTCGGCCTGCTCCACGGCGGCCACCTCGTCGGCAGCGGGGCGGGCGGCGTCACGCTCTGCGCGCGCGGCGTCGGGGTCGCCGGCGGCCCGGGCCGCGGCGGCAGCCGCCCGGGCCTCCTCGTACCCGCCCTGCGGGTCGAGGCCCTTGCCCTCGCGGATGCCGTCGGCGATCACCGACAGCACGAGCGAGCACGAGCGGATGGCATCGTCGTTGCCCGGGATGACGTAGCTGGCCTCATCTGGGTCGCAGTTGGTGTCAACGAGGCCGATCACCGGGATGCCCAGGCGATTGGCCTCGCGCACGCCGATGGCCTCCTTCCTGAGGTCCACGATCACCACGGCGTCGGGGCGGCGCTGCATCTCGGCCACGCCACCGAGGTTGGCCTCGAGCTTCACCAGCTCGGCCATGGCCGCAAGGCGCTCGCGGGTGGGCAGCAGTTCCAGCTGGCCGCCGGCCTTCTGCGCGCGCAGCTCGTGAAGACGCCGGATGCGCAGGCTGATGGTCGACCAGTTGGTGAGCAGGCCACCGAGCCAGCGGTGCGACACGTACGGCATGCCTGCGCGGATCGCCTGCTCGCGCACGGAGTCCTGGCACTGCTTCTTCGTGCCCACGAACATCACGGTGCCGCCGCGCTCGGCGACGTTCCGCGCGAAGGCGTGGGCGCGCTCGAGCAGGTCGAGGGTCTGCTCGAGGTCGATGATGTAGATGCCGCTGCGCTCGCCGAAGATGAACCGCTTCATCTTGGGGTTCCAGCGGCGGGTCTGGTGCCCGAAGTGAACTCCGGACTCCAGAAGCTGCTTCATTGTGACGACGACCACGCGTCGCGTCTCCTTGCTCGGTTTCAGGTGGAATGCCCGTGCGCCGTCGCGGGGAACCGGATGATCCGGTCACCGCCCCGCGACCTCACGCGCCCGGGGTAGGGTGTGACATGACGGCCGTTGGCGACCGGGTGCGAATACTAGCCGTCCCCGGCCGCCCGGGCACGCGCAGCGGCGAACGCCGCCTCCAGGTCGTGCGGGAGCGGGCTCTCGAACGCCAGGTGATCACCGGTCGCGGGGTGATCGAACTCCAGGCGGTATGCGTGCAGGAACTGCCGTCCCAGGCCGTGGTCGGGTCGCCCCCGTCCGTACACGGGGTCGCCGAACACCGGGTGCCCCGCGCTCTCGAGATGCACGCGCACCTGGTGGGTGCGGCCGGTCTCGAGCCGTGCCTCCACCATCGCGAGCGGCCCAACCTGCTCGAGTCGGCGGAAGTGCGTGACGGCATCCCTACCCCCGTGCGCGAGCACGGCTTGGCGGGTGCGCCGGCGCGGGTCGCGCCCGACCGGGCGATCAACCGTGAGGGCGGGTGGGAAGTCCCCGTGCACGAGCGCCAGGTAGCGCCGCCCGATCTGGCGGTCGCGCATCATGCGCGACAGGCGACGGTGGGTTCGCTCATCCCGGGCCACCAGCAGCAGCCCCGAAGTGCCCCGATCGAGCCGATGCACGATGCCGGGGCGCTCGGGGTCCGGTCCCCCACCGGCGCCGGCACCGACGAGCCCGTGCACCAGCGTCCCCGAGGAATGCCCGCGCGAGGGATGGGTCACCATGCCCGCCGGCTTGTCTACCACCAGCAGGCGGTCGTCGGCGAAGACCACCGGCACGCCGAGGTCCTCGGCCTGCAGATGGCGCGCCTGGTGGTCGGGGGGCAGCGCGGCCTCCACCACGTCGCCCACGGCCAGCGCATGCCGCTTGGCGCGCACCTCGCCGTTCACGGTCACGGCCCCGGCCTCGATCAGGCGCTGGGCCTCGGCGCGGCTCTCGATCCTCTCGGCCCCTGCCAGCACGGCGTCGAGGCGGCGCCCCTGGTCCTGTGTCCCGGCCACGAGCCGCAGGCGCCGCTCGTCAGTCATCGCCTGCCGACAGCACGATGGCGAGCACCAGCAGGATCGCGCCGCATGTGATGGCGATGTCGGCCACGTTGAACGGCGGCCACGGACCAATGGCGATGAAGTCGGTCACGCCGTCCCGGCCGGCGCGGTCGATGAGGTTGCCGATGCTGCCGCCGAGCAGCAGGCCTCCGCCGATGGGCACCAGGCGGTGCTGCCCGGCGTAGGCCACCAGCACGATCGCGATGACCCCGATGGCGACCAGCGTGAGTATGGCGATCAGGCCCGTGCTGCCCGAGAACAGGCTGAATGCGATGCCGGTGTTGACGGTGTGCACGAAGTCGATGCCCGGGAGGACGTCCACCACCTCACTCTGGGCGATGGTGGCGCGCACGATCACCTTCACGAGCTGGTCGAGCACCACCACCGCGAGCGCGATCAGCGCCATCAAGCGGTAGCGCTGGCCGGCCTCCCGCTTCAAGCGGCGGGAGATCACGTCGGGCAGCGCCTCACGCGGCGTGCGCCCCGACCCGGTCATGCGATCTCGCGGGCCAGCGCCGACAGCCGCGCCTCGATGCCGACGGCATCGCCGTCAATCTCGATGAACTTGCGTGCGCCGGAGGAACCGCGCCTCATGCGCACGGCCGAGGGGCGCACCCCGGCCGCATCGGCGAGGTATGCGCACAGCGCGGCATTGGACTGGCCCTTGTGGGGCGCGGCGGCGATCTGGATGCGCACGGCCCCGTCCTGAACGCCCACGGCCGCCGTGCGCCGTGAACGGGGCACGGCCTTCACTGCCACCACAACGCCGCCGTCGCGGCGGGTGACCCACTCGGGTGCCCCGGTGCCGCTCATAGGAGGTCCAGCACCCGCACGACGACGGCGTTGATCACGTACAGCACGATCAGCGCCACGATCGGCGAGAGGTCAAACATCCCGAGCGGCGGGATCACCCTGCGAAAGGGGCGCAGGTACCAGTCGGTGCTCTCGTGGAAGAAGCGCCACAGCGCACCGGTTACCCGACCCGCGGGGGCAGCGGGGACCCAGGAAAGCAGGATGCGGATGACCAGCACCACGAGGAACACCGTGAAAACCGCGTTGACATAGTCGACGACGAGCGACATGTGGCCCTAGAGCTCGGCGGCACGGGCAGCGGCTGCCCGCACGGCGGCGGCGATGGCATCTGCCGTGCCGCGCTCGTCCATGGCCGCGATCCCCGCCGCCGTGGTGCCGCCCGGCGACGTGACCCTCGCCTGCAGGTCGGACGGGTCGGTCCCGTCGGCCAGCAGCGCGGCGGTGCCCGCGAGCGCGCCCTGCACCAACGCACGGGCCACGGACGACGGCAGTCCCTCGGCCTCGGCGGCCGCCTCCATGGCCGCAGCGAGGTATGCGAGGAACCCCGGTCCGCTACCGCCGATCGCCGTGGCCGCGCCGAACAGGGCCTCGTCGATCACCACCACGGCCCCGAGGGGCTCGAGCAGCGCGTTCACCCTCGCTTCCCCCGCCCCGTCGAGGCCCTGCGTGGCCATGGCCACCACGCCGGCGCCGTGGGCCACCGCGAGGTTCGGCATCAGGCGCACGACCGGATGCCCGGGGGCGGCCTCGGACAGGCGCTCGGTGGGCCAGCCTGCGGCTACCGACACCAGCACGGCACCGGGCGCCATGCGGGGCACGACGTCTGCCAGTACCTCGGCGAGGTCCTGGGGCTTGACGGCCACCACCACGATGTCGCATGCCGCGGCGTCGCCGGCATGCACGCCATGGCGCGCGGCCACCTCCTGTGCGCGACCGGGCTGCAGGTCTTCCACGACGACGCGGGCGTGTGGCGCCAGGCCGGCGGCCATGGCGCCGCCCATGGCGCCCACGCCCACGACGCCGATGTCGGGGGCAGGGCGGCTCACGGGATCAGTACTGGTTGAAGAAGCCCTTCTCGAGAAGGCGTGCCCGCTCCTCCGCAGATACCTCGACGTTTCTCGGCGTGAGGAGGAACACCTTGTCGGCAATGCGGGACATGCCCCCGTCAAGGGCGTAGGTGAGGCCGCTGCCGAAGTCGATCAGGCGCTTCGACAGGTCCATGTCGGTGGTCTGCAGGTTCAGGATCACCGGGACGGAGCGCTTGAACTTGTCCGCGATGTCCTGCGCGTCATTGAAGCTGCGCGGGATGATGAGCGAGACCTCAACGCCGCGGGATGACCCGCGTCCTTCGCCGGCACCGCCCACGGAGCGCAGGTTGCGCGAGGGCGACGGCACTCCTGGATCGGAGTAGATGTCGTCGAAGTCATCCCCGCGCGATGAGTACGAGCGCCGTGACCCGCGGTCACGACCCTGCGCCCCGCGGCCGTCGCGACCGTCGTCATCGCGCACCCGGGCGTTGGTCTCGCGGTCATGGTCGTCGTCATAGTCGTCGAACTCGTCATAGCCGTCGTCGGCCATGCCGAAGTACGCAAGCGTCTTCTGCCAGTAATCGTTCAGCGACATCTACGGCTGCTCCATCCCGCTCGGGTCGACGATTCCACGTCCGACACGCACCATGGTAGCGCCAGCCTCCACGGCAACGACGAAATCCTGCGATGTGCCCATTGACAGGTCGCGCAGGTCGTGATCGGGCGACCACCGATCGGCGAGCCCGTCGCGCAGGGCCCGCAGCCGCTCGAACCAAGGACGCGAGGCCTCCGGATCGGCCGTGAAGGGCGGCAGGGCCATGAGCCCGCCCACCGTCACCCCCGCAAGGGAAGCCCTCTCGACGGCCGGGTCCAGGTCGCCGGGGCCGAACCCGCCCTTGCTCTCCTCACCCGCCAGGTTCACCTGCAGCAGCACCCGGACCGGACCCGCGGATCGTCGTCCGATCTCATCGATCACCGACTCGCGGTCCACCGAGTGGATCAGGCGCACCCGCGGGAGGACATCCTTCACCTTCCGGCCCTGGAGGTGCCCGATGAAGTCGAACACGGCGGCGTCGCCAACAGCAGCCTGCTTGGCCACGAGGTCCTGAAGGCGGTTCTCGCCGATAACTCCCACGCCTGCCTCCACCAGCCCCGGCGCCTCGTCTGCCGACACGTACTTGCCCGCGATCACCATCTCGGCACTGCCGGGTGGGCGGCCGGACGCCCTGCAGGCCTCGTCAACGCGCGCGCGCGCCTCGTTGAGCGCCGCGCGCAGCATCGGCACGTCGATCATGCGCGATCCTCGATCCACACCACGGCACCCTGCCGGCCGGTGGCGCCGCCGTCGCGGCGATACGAGAAGAACCTCTGCGCGTCGCAGGCGGTGCATGAAGCATCCACCTTGATGCGGCCCCGCGGCACGCCGGCCCCCTCGAGCGCACGGCGGCATGCGAGGCCCAGATCCACCGCGTCTCCTACCGCGACGTCCGGTCCATGCCGCGCAGCCATGGTGGAACGCAGATCGTCGTCCACCGGGTAGCAGCACGGCCCCACGTGCGGGCCCACGGCCGCGGTGACGGTGGTCGGGTCGGCGCCCATGGCCGCCACGGCAGCCGGGATGACCCCGGCCACGATGCCCCGCCAGCCCGCGTGCACCGCCGCTACCACCTGGCCCCGTTCGTCCCACAGGCCGATCACCGGGCAGTCGGCGCCCATGGCCACCAGCGCCACGCCCGGGACGCGTGTGACCAGCGCATCGCACTCCGCGACGCCGTCGAGGGTTCCGGCGAAGCGCTCCTCACCGCCATGCGCCCCGATCTCGACGACGCGTGCCCCGTGCACCTGCGTCATGGAGGCGGCGCGAGCGGCGTCAACCCCGAGCGATCGGGCCAACGACTGACGGTTGGCACGCACCGCCCCCGGGTCATCGCCCGTGGTCGCCCCGAGGTTGAGTGATGCGAACGCTCCTGCGCTGTGCCCGCCCTCGCGTGTGCTGAACGCCATCCGCACGGGCGCGCCGGTCGCGTCGGTCCCCGCCTCGATCACCGGCGGCCCAGTCATCGGTAGGCCCCGGCCTCGGCCAGAGCCACTGCCATCTGCTCGCCGCGCCCGCTCGCCCGGCCGTCCAGCATTGCTGCACGCACCGCCCGCAGCGCGCGGCCGATGGCGGGGCCCGGCGCGACCCCCGCCGCCACTAGGTCGGCACCCGACACCTCGGGCACCATGTCGCGCCAATCGGCCCACCATCGGGCCACGGCATCGGCTCCGCCCACCAGCGCTCCCACCTGCGCGGCCGGTGGCATCTGGTGCAGCAGCGCGTCGAGCCGGGATGGGGCGAGGCCGCCCTGCAGTTCTGGTGCGCGCGCAAGGCCCGCCCGCACGTCTGCGGCCAGGCCACGGGCCCATGCCGCCATGGCCGCGGCGGCCACGTCTCCGGGCCGCACCCCGAGGCCAAGGCGCAGCGCCCACGCGGCCGGGGCCGGGGCTCCGGGTTGCGCGAGCGCGCTCGAGAGGGCCGCCAGGCGGTCGTCGCGCCGCTCATCAGGATCGGACCAGGGGACGCCCACCGCCTGCGCCAAGGCCAGGGCGATGGCCGCGGAGTCCTCGGCAAGCATGCGCGCCGCCTCGTCGGCCACCCGGCTGCTCCGGAGGTCCACAGTTGGCGCTGCCGCGCGCGCCTCGGCCTCGGTCGCATCATCCATGCAGAAGCCGAGGCGCGCGGCATACCGCAGCGCCCGGACCACCCGGCTGGGGTCTTCCCCGAACGCCCCGGCTCTCACGGCGCGGATGCGATGCGCCGTGATGTCCGCGCGCCCGTCGTGGGGGTCGATGATGCCCCCGGTCCCGCCGCCGTGCAGCACGTAGGCGATGGCGTTCACCGTGAAGTCGCGGCGCGCCAGGTCGTCCAGCAACCCGCCCGGCTCCACGTCGGGCAGGGCCCCGGGCCGGACGTAGGTCTCGCGGCGCGCGGTCACCAGGTCGAGGTGCCTGCCATGCGGCAACTCGATGCGGGCGGTGCCGAACCGGGCGTGCGCGATGACGCTGCCGCCCAGTTGAAGGCCCACGGCGCGCGCGAGCGCGATGGCATCGCCCTCTACCACCAGATCGATGTCCGGCCCGTGCCTCACCCCGAGCAGGGCGTCGCGCACCGCGCCGCCCACCAGGGAAACCCGTGGAGCGTCGTCGGGCCATGCGATGCGCGAGAGCACCGCATCGGCCTCGGCCCAGGCACCTACCGCGGTAGCATTGTCGTCATGGGAGATCATGTCGCCCGGAACCTCGACGCATCAGCGCCCATCGCCCTCGACGGCCTCGCGCAGGCCATCGCCCGATGGGAGCCCTGCTCGCTCGACGAGCTGCGGGCGGCGTCCGACCGCATCCAGCGGGAGGTGCGCGAGTGGGCCAGGGACCCTGAGAATGCCGAGCGGCCCATCAGCGAATCCCCCGTCTACCTCGACCGGATGGCGGTCGAGGTGCTCATCGAGCGCCGGTTCTTCACGGAGTAGCGACCCCTCACGGCGTCGCCCCGATCACGGCGACGGCCTCGATCTCCACGAAGGCCCCCGCCGGCAGCGCCGCCACGCCGATGGTCGCGCGGGCCGGGGGCACCTCCCCGAAGGCCTCGGCGTACGCCGCGTTCATGGCCCCGAACTCGCCGAGGTCGGTCAGGAACACCGTGGTCTTCACCACGTCGTTCATGCTGCCGCCCGCCGCGCGCACGATTGCGGCGACGTTCTGCAGGCACTGGCGGGTCTGCCCGGCCACATCCTGCGCGGCGAGATCGCCGGCCGGGGTAAGGGGCACCTGCCCCGACACCCACACCACCTCGCCGCCCGACGCGGCGATGGCCTGGCTGTAGGGCGCACCGGCCACGGGCGCCGGCGCCTCCTCGGTCCTCACGGCCCGTCGCGACATCACTACCTCCTCACGCGCACGCCGTCACGCGCCATCGCCGCCTTCACCTCGCCAACCGTATACACCCCATCGTGGAACACCGAGGCTGCCAGCACCGCGTCGGCGTGCCCGGTGGTGACGGCCCGCGCGAAGTGCTCGAGCGTGCCGGCGCCGCCCGACGCGATCACCGGCACCGGGGCGGCGGCGGCGATGGCCGAGAGCAGTTCGGTGTCGAACCCCACTTGGGTGCCGTCGCGATCCATGCTGGTGACCAACAGCTCCCCCGCCCCCCTGCGCGCGGCCTCCGCGGCCCATGCCACGGCCTCGATTCCGGTCTCCTGCCTGCCGCCCGCGAGGTAGACCTCCCATCCCGAGCCGTCGGCGCGGCGCTTGGCGTCGATGGCCACCACGATGCACTGGTCGCCGAACCTCAGCGCCGCGCGCTCCACCAGGTCGGGGTCGCGCACGGCGGCCGAGTTGAGCGACACCTTGTCGGCTCCGGCCGCGAGAACCGCGCGGATGTCGTCCTCGGTGCGCAGCCCGCCGCCGATGGTGAACGGGATGAACACCTCCTCGGCGGTGCGCTCCACGAGGTGGATGATTGTGTCGCGCTCCTCATGCGTGGCCGTGATGTCGAGGAACACGAGCTCGTCGGCCCCCTCGGCGTCGTAGCGCGCCGCGAGCTCCACCGGGTCGCCCGCGTCGCGGATGTCGACGAAGTTGACCCCCTTGACGACGCGACCGCGATCGACGTCCAGGCAGGGGATCACCCGGATCATGCGCGCGTCGAGGCCAGGGTGTCCAGTGCCTCGGCCACCGTGAAGCGCCCCTCGTAGAGCGCGCGTCCCACGATGGCCCCGCGGATGTTCGGCAGATCGAGCGTCGCGATGGCCACGAGGTCGTCCAGCGACGAGATGCCGCCCGAGGCGATGATGGTCAGGGGCGGCGCCGCGTGCGAGAGCTTGCGCAGCGCCTCGAGGTTCGGCCCGCCCAGCGTGCCGTCACGCCCGATGTCGGTGTACAGCAGGTGGCGCACGCCCGTGCGCACGAGGTCGGCGGCCACGTCAACGGCGGTGCGCTCCGACACCTGCGTCCAGCCGTGCGTGGCCACGCGCCCGTCACGTGCATCGAGCGCCACCACGAGGCGGTCGCCGAGGCGCCCGGTTGCCCACTGCAGGAACTCTTGGTCCTCGATCACCGCCGTTCCCACCACCACCCGGTCCACGCCCGTCGCCACGGCGGTCTCAACGGCGGGCCGATCACGCAGGCCGCCGCCCAGTTGCACGGTGCCCGGGAACGTGGCGGCCAGTTGCGCGATGATCGGCGCGTGCATGAGACTTCCCTCCCGGGCACCGTCGAGGTCCACCACGTGCAGGTTCGTGGCGCCCTCGCGCGCGAACTCGCGCGCCTGCGCAACCGGGTCGTCATTGAACACCGTTGAACGCTCGAAGTCGCCCTGCACGAGGCGCACGGCCATGCCGTCGCGAAGGTCGATCGCGGGGTAGAGCTCGATCACGCCGGTGCCCCGTGCCGTGCGGTCACGCCCTCCAGCCACCGCCCGAGGAGGGCGAGGCCGGCAGTGCTCGACTTCTCGGGGTGGAACTGCACCCCCGCCACCGAGCCCCGGGCGGCGGCGGCCACGAAGGCGCCACCGTGGTCGGCCATGCCCAGCACGTCGTCGTCATCGGCCGGCACGCAGGCGTATGAGTGCACGAAGTAGTACGTGCGATCGGCTAGCCCGCCGCCCGATGGCGCGAGGAGGGTGTCCGCGCACCAGTCGACCTCGCTCCAGCCGATATGCGGCACCTTGAGATCGGTGCGAAGCCGCCTCACGGTTCCCGGGATGAGCCCGAGCCCCGCGACGCCGTGGCTCTCCTCGCTCTCGTCGAAGAGCAACTGCAGGCCCAGGCAGATTCCCAGCACCGGCGTGCCCTCCGCGGCGGCGTCACGCAGCATTCCGGTGAATCCACGGGCCTCGAGGCGCTCCATTGCCGCGCCGAAGCGCCCGACGCCGGGCAGCACCACGGCATCGGCGCCCTCGGCCTCGGCGGGCCGCCCCGCCACCCACACGCGGGCCCCCAGGCGCTCGAGGGCCTTCCCCGCGCTGCGGAGGTTGCTCATCTCGTAGTCGAGGAGGGCCACCGCGGGCCCGGGCCCGCCTGCACTCACAGGCTGCCCTTGCTCGACGGCACGCCGGTGACCCTGGGGTTCACGGTCACGGCCGCGCGCAGCGCGCGGGCCACGCCCTTGAAGCACCCCTCGATCACGTGGTGGGGCCCGCCTCCCCTCAGCACGTCCACGTGCAAGGTCATGCGCGAGGCGTTGACGAGCCCGCGCATGAACTCGGCCACGAGGTCGGTCTCGAACCCGCCCACCACCGCGGGGGCCAGCGGCGCGTCGAACGCCAGGTACGGGCGGCCCGAGAGGTCGAGCGCCACCTGCACCAGCACCTCGTCCATGGGCACCAGCGCGCTGCCGTAGCGCTCGATGCCGCTGCGGTCGCCCAGCGCCTCGTCCAGCGCCATGCCCAGGGTGATGCCGGTGTCCTCCACCGTGTGGTGGCTTCCCGTCTCGAGGTCGCCCGTGGCGCTCACCGAGATGTCGATCAGCGAGTGACGGGCGAGCAGCACGATCATGTGGTCGAAGAAGCCGATGCCCGAGACGGCCTCGGCCACGCCGGTGCCGTCGAGATCGACCCTCACCTCGATGTCGGTCTCGCCGGTGGTCCGGCGAATTGTCGCTTTTCTGCTCATCTGCTCGACCTGATCTCCGCCGATCGGCGGTGCTCGGGGAATCCCTCCGCGTCTGCCAGCGCCGCGAGGTGCGGCGTGAGTGCGTCCACGGCCTGCTGCGGGATGTCCACCAGCGACATGCGCCGCATGTACGTGGCAGGGCCCACTGCCGACGCGTGACGCGCGGCGCCCCCCGTGGGAAGGATGTGATTGGACCCAGCAACGTAGTCGCCGAACGCCGTTGCGCCCAATGGGCCAAGGAACACGCACCCGGCGCGGCTGATTCGCGTGGCCACCTCCGCGGCATCCGACGTGGCGATCTGCAGGTGCTCCGGGGCGAACGCCTCGGCCAGCGCGATTGCATCATCCTGCGACGGGCAGTCGACGAGCGTGATGGTGCCTGCGGGGGCGTCGGCCGCCGCGAGGGCGTCGTGCACGGCGTCGGCGACGGCGGGGTCCCACACGGCGAGGATCGACGGCGAATCGGGGCCGTGCTCGGCCTGCGCGAGCAGGTCGGCGGCGATGGCCCGCGGATCGGCCGAGGAGTCGGCCAGCACCACGAGCTCGCTCGGGCCCGCAATCGAGTCTATGCCCACCAGCCCGAACACCTGGCGCTTGGCCTCCTGCACCCAGGGGTTACCGGGGCCGGTGATCACGTCAACCGGGTCCACGGTCTCGGTGCCGTAGGCCATGGCGCCGATCGCCGCCGCGCCGCCCGCGGCGATCACCCGGTCAACCCCCAGCATCGCGGCCGCGGCCAGCACCACCCGGTTGGGGAGGCCGTCCTCGCCAGGCGGACTCGCCACCACGATGCGCTCCACCCCGGCCACCTGCGCGGGCACCACGCCCATGATGAGGCTCGACGGATATGCGGCGCGACCGCCGGGCGCATAGACGCCCGCGGCCGTAACCGGCAGCGCCCGCACCCGCACCGCCTGCCCGGATGGCAGCAACGCCTGGGAGTCCCCGGGCCGGCCGGCCTCGGCCACCTGGCGTACCTGGTCTGCAGCGAAGGCGATGGCGTCGCGTAGCGACGGCTCGAGCGCCTCGGCCGCCGCGCGCATCTCCTCGGGGTCCACCACCGGCGAGCTGCCGGCGAACCCCGGGGCGTCGAATCGGCGGATGGCGTCCACCACCGCAGCGTCACCGCGTCTGCGCACGTCCGCCAGCGCCGCGGCGACGTCGTCCGCGGGACCGTCCGCCGCAGCGGCGCGGAAGGTGGGCGCCAGCGCCCCGGCCCCGCCCGCATCCATGCCGATCCGGCGCACGCTCACGACCGGGTGTCCCGGAAGAGGCGAACCAGGTCGTCCATCACTGGCGCCTGCATCTTGTGGCTCACGCGGTTGGCGATGAGGCGCGCCGTGGACGCGAAGATCTCCTCGCGCTCCACCAGTCCGTTCTCGCGCAGCGTGCGCCCGGTGGCGACGAGGTCGACGATGCCGTCGCTCAGGCCCACCAGTGGGGCGAGCTCAACCGAGCCATTCACCTCGACGATGTCCGCCTTACGGCCGGTCCCATCGAAGAACCTCTCCGCGCAGTTGACGTACTTGGTGGCCACCCGCACCGCCCCGAACCGCTCGATCGCCTCTGACGTGGGGTCGTCGCCCTCGGGCGTGCACCACGACATGCGGCATCCGCCGAAGCCCAGGTCGGCGAGCTCGTACACGTCGGGCTGCGTCTCGAGCAGCACGTCGCGGCCCACGATGCCCAGGTCGGCCGCGCCGCTCTCGACGTAGGTGGGCACGTCGCTCGGACGCGTGGTGATGTAAGTGGGGCCGTCCGGCACCACCACGATCAACCGGCGCCCGGCATCGCGCAGTGGTTCCACGGGCAGGCCCGCCGCCGCCATCGCGTCGAGCGACTCCTCGAACAGCGCGCCCAGGGGGATGCAGATCCTCAGCTCCACGGGCCCTCCCCCAGGTCGGGCACGGGCACCTCGGCGCCACCGATGACGTCCCGGGCCATCCACACGGCACCGTCGCGGCGCACCACGAACCGCCGGCCGTCAGCCAGGGCCACGGCCTCTGCATCCGTGGCACCGGAGGGCAGCGCCACCACGGCCACGCCGCCCGCGCGCAGCGCCGCGGCCTGCGCGACGAACTCGTCACAGCCGCCCACCAGGACGATCCCCGCGTCGGGCTGCTCGGCCCCACGGCCCACGGCGTGGTGCAGCAGGTCGAGCGCCACGGCCACGCCCACCGCGGGGCGCGAGCGCCCGAAGCGCGCGGCCAGCCCGTCGTAGCGGCCGCCCACAGCCACGGGAGCCACTGCCCCTGCGGCGTAGGCCTCGATCACCACGCCCGAGTAGTAGGCCCAGTCGCGCACCACGCCCAGGTCGACCATGGGCGGTGCCACACCGTGCACCGCGACCAGCTCGAGGACCGCGGCCAGCCGGGCGCACTCATCGGCGGCACCGGGCACCGCCCCGGAAACGCGGTCGAGCACCTCCTGCCCACCGCGAAGCGAGGGCAGCTCGGCCAGCAGCGCGGCGGCCTCGCCGTCGGCCCCCGCGCCCGTGGCGGCATCCCGCCAATCCACGAGGCTGCGCCCGCGCAGCGCGGCCCACATGCCCTGCTGCGCCGCGGAACCGGCGCCCACGCCCTCGATCACCGCCGATACCAGCGCCACGGAACCGACCGCGATGCGGGCATCCGGAACGCCGGCGGCGGCGAGACCCGTCGCGAGGGCGGCGATCACCTCGGCGTCGGCCTCGGGCCCGCCGAGGCCCACGAGCTCGATGCCGGCCTGGCGCTGCTCTGCCCCCTCGATCCGCCCCGGCACGGGCGGACGCACCGCGCGGGCGTTGTACGACACCCGCACCGGATCGGGGTGGTCCGCCATGCGCGTGGCCACCAGGCGCGCGGTGGGAATCGTCAGGTCCGGGCGCAGCACGAGCACGCGGCCCTCGTCGTCGAAAAGGCGGTACGCGCGTCCCACGCCATCCTCCTCGGCGCGATCCAGCACGTCCGCAAGCTCGATGAGCGGGGTCATCACATCGCGGAAGCCGAACGACGCGAAGGCACCGGCGAGCGCATCCCCAAGGGCCCGGAGCTCCGCCGCCTCGACGGGCAGCACGTCACGGACCCCGGCCGGGAGTGGCACGGGATCGGCCATGGCCTACTCGTCCACCCTCTCAATACGCGCGCCGAGGGCGCGCAGCCGCTCGTCGATGCGCTCATACCCGCGATCGATCTGCCCGATGTTCCCGATGGTGGTGGTGCCCTTGGCCGCGAGGCCCGCGATGAGGATCGCCATTCCTGCGCGGATGTCGGGGCTCTCCACGCGCTCGCCGTAGAGCTGCGCCGGACCGCTCACCACCGCCCGGTGCGGATCGCACAGGATGATGCGCGCACCCATGGCCACGAGCTTGTCCACGAAGAACAGCCGGTTCTCGAACATCTTCTCGAAGATCATCACCTCGCCCGTGGCCTGGGTGGCGACCGCCGTGGCGATCGAGGTGAGGTCGGCGGGGAATGCCGGCCAGGGTCCATCGTCGATCTTCGGGATCGCCCCGCCCTCGTCCTGCATGACCACGAGCGCCTGGTCGGGCGGCACGCGCAGCGAACCGTCATCGAGCCACTGCGCGCGGATTCCCAGGCGCTCGAAGCCCAGCAGGATCATTCGCATGTCGGCCGGGCGGGCCTCGGAGATCACCAGGTCGGACCCCGTGATGGCCGCGAGCCCGATGAACGACGCGATCTCGATGTAGTCCGGGCCGATGCGAAAGCGACCGCCGCTGAGGCGCTCGACGCCGTCGATCGACAGCCGGTTGGTGCCGATGCCGTCGATCTTCGCGCCGAGGAGAACGAGAAACCCGGCGAGATCCTGCACGTGCGGCTCGCTCGCGGCATTCAGGATCGTCGTGCGCCCCTCGGCGAGCACGGCGGCCATCAGGATGTTCTCGGTGGCGGTCACCGAGGCCTCGTCGAGGAAGATCTCGGCCCCCGACATGCCCGACTGGCGCATCTCGTACCCACGGTCCGCCCGCTGCACGGTGGCTCCGAGGGCCCGGAACCCCCTTAGGTGGGTGTCGATGCGCCGGCGCCCGATGAAGTCGCCACCGGGCATGGGCAGGGTGAGCGACCCGGTGCGCGCCAGCAGCGGACCGGCGAGGAGCACGGACGCGCGGATGCGCCGGCACAGATCGGGGTCGAGGTCGGTGCTGCGGATGTCGTGCGCGCGGAACGCCAGGGCGCCATCGGGCTCCTCGCGCACGGACACGCCGATGTCATCGAGGATCGCCAGCATGGCGTGAACGTCCAGGATGTCAGGGACGTTCTCGAGGATGACCTCCTCATCGGTGAGGAGGGTGGCGGCGAGGATCGGCAGGGCGGCGTTCTTGTTACCCGTGGGGGTAACCGTGCCGGCCAGCGCGTGCCCGCCCTGGATCACGAACTGCTGGCTCACGGCCAAGCACGCTAACACGCGGCGAGTTCGCCCAAGACCTCCGCGAGTTGCTCGATATCCCCTGCGTTGGTGAAGAACCCGCACGACGCGCGAAGGCCCCCGGGCTCGGGGAGCGCTCGCACGATCACCCCCCGCGCGGCGAGTGCGGCGGCGATCTCCTGCGGCGCACGGCCAGGCACCGAGAATGCCACGAGGCCCGATCGGGCGTCGGTCGGCGCATCGAGGCGCACGCCCGGCACCTCCGCGAGCGCCTCGCGGCACGCGGCCGCGGCCACGCGGGTTCCCTCCTGAATCCGCTCCCAGCCGAGGGAGTCGAGCCATTCCAGCGACGCCGTCCACCCTGCGAGCAGGATCTCCGGGAACGTGGACGCCTCATAGCGGCGGGCATCGGCGTGCATGGCCACCGATCCATCCCATCCGTGCTCCTGACCGGTCTCGTAGCCCGCGGTGGTCACCGCGATGCGATCCTGCAGTTCCCCGCGCAGCCAGAGGGCACCCAGCCCCTCGGGCCCCAGCAGCCATTTCTGCGCGGGCATCGCGTAGGCGTCAATGCCCCAATCCGCCGGATCCACGGGTACCGCGCCGGCCCCCTGCGCACCGTCCACCAGCGTGAGGGCCCCGGCTCTCGCGGCCGCCCGCGCGGCCCCGGCCACGTCCAGCACCGCCCCGGTCATCCACGACACGTGCGACAGGGCCACCAGGCGCGTGCGTGCGGTCACCGAGGCGCCGATCACGTCCTCCAGCGGCCCGCTGCCATCACCCACGTCCACGATGCGCACCCTCGCGCCCACGCGCCCGGCTGCCGCCGCGAGGGGAACCGCGAGCCCGGGGTGCTCCATGCCGGTGGTCACCACGTTGTCGCCCCGCTTCAGCCCCGCGCCCCAGATGACCACGTTCATCGCGTGGGTGGAGCTCTGCGCGATGGCGACCTCGGACGCAGGGCGCCCTACAACGCGACCCACCGCCGCGCGCAGCGCCGCCTGCCGGTCGCGTCCCGCGTCCACTGCCGCGTCGCTCATGCGCCCGCGGGCCACCTGCATGTCGACCATGGCGCGCATGGCGTCGGCGGCGAGATCGGGCAGCGGTCCCGCACCGCCGGTGTTCAGGTACGCCTCAGCCTCGAGGGCGGGGAGCCGCGCACGCACGGCGCCCCGTCCTGTATCCCACCTCACCGCCTGCCCTGACACGCTGTCAGGCCCCCACTGACAGCTGTCGGTCAAGAAATGCCCCGACGATCTGCGCGGCCCTCTCGCCGCTGGCCACGGCCCCCTCGATGGACGGATGCATCGTCACGTCGCCGGCCAGGAACACGTTATCGAGCCCGGTGGCGGCATCAGGCAGGTCGTCCCGTGCGCCCGGCGGCACCGCGAATTGCCCCCACGGGTGCACCACCACCTCCTCCAACGTCGCCACGCGCGCCCACGGATACCCGGGATTCCACGTTCTCGCCAGGCGTTCCATCTCGGCGGCCAAGGCGTCGCCGTCGGGCGCACCGGCGTCCCCGTGCACGCTGGTGGCGAGCAGACGCGCCCCACCCCGCCTGCCGGGGCGCAGCAGGTTCGACTCCTGGCAGACGAGGTCGATGCGGACCGGCGCCTCGTCGGCCGCCATTGCCGATCTGACCCGGCCGCCCACGCCGCCCGTGGATGCCGTCCTCCCGGACGCGCCGCGTGCCGGACCGGCGTTGAGCACGATCGTGCGGCCCGAGTAGAACGAGGACGTCAGCGAGTACACCAGCGTCGTCACTCCGCGCGGCTGAAGGTCGAGGGCACGGGCTGTCTGCCGGTCGATGTCCTCGAGCAGGCGTCGTGCGGCGGGCGCCTCGGCGGCCACCACCACGCACCCCGCCCCGATCACCCCGCCCCGGTCCATCCGCACGCCGATGGCCCTCCCGCGGTCGTCGGGGTCGGTTTCGATCTCCGCCACCCGCGAACCGCAGCGCACCTCCCCGCCCAACTGCCCGACGCGCGCCGCCGCCCACGCCGCGATCATCCCGTGGCCCTCGACGGGGACCACGGCGCGCCCACGGAGCAGCATCTTCATGAGGAACCTGAAGTACGCGGCATCGCTGCCGAGCATCCGATCGGCGGTGATCACCCCGAACAGCGGGCGGAAGAAACCCTCCACCGCACCATCCGAGAAGCCAAGGGTCACGAGGTATTCGAGGGCCGTGACCTCACGCTCGTCGCCGCTCAGCAGGGCCTGCACGGGTGCCCCTGCGACTTCCGCTCCGAGGCGCGCGAGGCGGGCCACATCGCCGGGGCCGAACCACTCGAACCCGAGCGTGGCGCGCGGGGAGGTGCCGAATCGGGACCACCTCGTGCCGTCGTGCACCACCGCGCCACGGTCGAAGGCGAGCAGGTCACGCCTCGCGATCCCGATGTCATCGAGCATGCGCGACGTAGCCGGATAGGCCGTGAACAGCGACTGGAACCCGCGATCCACCGGCTCCCCGCAAATCTCCAGCGTGCGTGCGCGGCCCCCCACTTGCTCCTCGGCCTCGAGCACCACCACCGGCCGGCCGGCCTCGCAAAGCCGCAGAGCGGTGCTGAGCCCCGCGAGCCCGCCCCCGATGACGATCACCTGGTTGTCATCGCGCGGATCGGGCATGCGGCGATGCTACCGGGACCGCCCCGGTACGCCGACCTGCCGCCGCGCAAGCGCCCACGCACGGCGTCGCCGCCCCGCGCCCGCACCAGAGCTGTGCACCCACGCAGAAGGGCCGCCCCGTGGCGGCCCTTCGCATGATGAATCCCGGCAGCGACCTACTCTCCCGCGGACGTGAGTCCGGAGTACCATCGGCGCTGAGCGGCTTAACGACTCTGTTCGGAATGGGAAGAGGTGTTTCCCGCTCGCCCTGACCACCGGGAACTCATGAGGGTGAACCCTCAAGACTGCACAGCGACGTAGGTATAAATTCAAGCCCTCGGGGTATTAGTACGGCTCTGCTCCACGCATTGCTGCGCTTCCACATACCGCCTATCAACCAGGTGGTCTACCTGGACCCTTACTCCCTCAAGGGGATGGGAAATCTCATCTCGAGGTGGGCTTCCCGCTTAGATGCTTTCAGCGGTTATCCCGTCCAGACGTAGCTAACCAGCAGTGCCGTTGGCACGACAACTGATGCACCAGAGGTCTGTTCATCCCGGTCCTCTCGTACTAGGGACGACTCCTCTCAAATTTCCAGCGCCCACCGCAGATAGGGACCGAACTGTCTCACGACGTTCTGAACCCAGCTCGCGTACCGCTTTAATGGGCGAACAGCCCAACCCTTGGGACCAACTCCAGCCCCAGGATGCGACGAGCCGACATCGAGGTGCCAAACCCTCCCGTCGATGTGGACTCTTGGGGAGGATAAGCCTGTTATCCCCGGAGTACCTTTTATCCGTTGAGCGACGACAATTCCACTCTTGATCGCCGGATCACTATGACCAGCTTTCGCTCCTGCTCGACTTGTAGGTCTCGCAGTCAAGCTCCCTTATGCCATTACACTCTGCGCACGATTTCCAACCGTGCTGAGGGAACCTTTGTGCGCCTCCGTTACACTTTAGGAGGCGACCGCCCCAGTCAAACTGCCCACCTGACACTGTTCGCAACCCGGATCACGGTGTCGCGTTAGAAATTCAGAACATCCAGGGTGGTATCCCAAGGGCGGCTCCACCGAGACTGACGTCCCGGCTTCCCAGCCTCCCACCTATCCTGGACAGGACATCCCAAATCCCAATATCAAGCTGCAGTAAAGGTTCACGGGGTCTTTCCGTCTTGCGGCGGGTAGTCGGCATCTTCACCGACACTACAATTTCACCGAGTCCCTCGTTGAGACAGCGCCCAACTCGTTACGCCATTCGTGCAGGTCGGAACTTACCCGACAAGGAATTTCGCTACCTTAGGACCGTTATAGTTACGGCCGCCGTTTACCGGGGCTTGGATTCAAAGCTTCGCCGAAGCTAACCTCTCCTCTTGACCTTCCGGCACCGGGCAGGCGTCAGCCCCTATACGTCGTCTTTCGACTTAGCAGAGACCTGTGTTTTTGGTAAACAGTCGGTTGGGCCAATTCTCTGCGGCCACATCGAGCTCGGGGAGTGAATCCCGTCACCCTACCGTGGCGCCCCTTCTCCCGAAGTTACGGGGCCATTTTGCCGAGTTCCTTAACGAGGGTTCTCTCGATCTCCTCGGTATGCTCTACCTGCCCACCTGTGTCGGTTTTGGTACGGGCACGTTCCAACTCCCTAGAGGATTTTCTTGGAGGCATGGAATCAGCGACTGGCCGGCCGAAGCCAGCTGACGTCCCCTCTCGGACTTTGTGGATCCCGGATTTTCCTGGGATCCGTCCTACCGGGTTGTCCGTGGACTACCAACGCCACGGT